>NZ_JARFXU020000005.1:0-247033 GCF_029581595.2 Arthrobacter sp. NQ7
CCTATGACTCGTCCGGGGGCGGAGGAATGGGTAAAAAAAGAAAGAAACACGACAAGACCCCAAAGGACCGGGGGGGCCACAAATGGGGGGCGAACCCCGGGGGACAGGCCCGGGGCCCCGGGGACCCCGCCTCCCACCCCGGCTGCCAAAAGCGGCCCCCGGGGAGGCCCGAGGGGGGGGGGCGGGCTTCCCAGGCCGGCCTCCCGCCGTCGTTCCCTGCTCGGTTGCATTTCAGCCACACACCCTTGACAGCCGGTCCAGCCCTCAGGAGTATCAAGGTGCCGGCGCAGCGCGCTGCCTGCCGCCAACCGGCGTCCTGTTCTGCTTCTCGAAGGGGGATTTGGGATGCGGCCACCACTCCCTCGTTCCAGACCCTTCCGGCGTGTGGCAGCAGCATCCATACTCCTGCTGGCCCTCGTCGCCACGGGCTGCACGGATACTCCAAAGCCCCCGGACAAACGGTCACCCGCTCCCGACGTGCACATCGCTGCCGTGGGCGACATGAACCCCGAGCAGAACACGGACCCCGACAGCCCGTCCGGCCGGAACGGCGCGGCCATCACCCGGCTGGTCCAGGACAACGCGATCGACGCGTTCATGGGCCTTGGAGACTTCCAGTACAGCACTGCGCACTGCGCCGACTACGTGCACTACTGGACGCCGCTGTGGGGTGGCACCAAGCCCAAGCTGTACTGGGTGTCCGCCCCCAACCACGACTGGGAACCCGGCCGCAACGAAGACCTGGCCAAGTACATGAACGGCCAATGCGAGGGAGATGCGCAGAAGGCCGCGATCAACCGGGAACGCGGCTTCGTTCCCAATGGTCAGCCCTACTCAAAGGACTTCGGAAACTGGCATTTCGCCTTCCTGTCGTCCGCCCTCTGGCGTTACGACAAAGGTGACGCGGCAGCCGCAACGGACTGGCTGGACAAGGACCTTGGAGCCGCCAAGGCAGCCGGGAAGACCCTGGCGGTTGTGTACCACGAGCCCTATTTCACCTCCGACACGGAGGAACACGGGCGGGCCGGGGACCAGAAGCCGTGGATTGACCTGATGTGGAAGTACCGCGTCCGGCTGACCCTGTCCGCGTCGCAGCACAACTACGAACGGACCTGCCCGGTGAACAACGCGGACAAGTGCGTTGATGACGGAATGACGGCATTCCAGGTCTCCACCGGAGGCATCGATACCCGCCCGTTCACCAGCAGGCCGAAGTACATCGCCAAGCGGTTCAGCGATACCCGCGGCTTCCTCCGCCTGACGCTGCACGACGACGGCTCTTTCGACTGGACCTTCGTTCCGACCACCGGCGCAAGCACGGACTCGGGCACGCGCGCCGCTCCCTGACCCGTGCCCGCGGGGGCCCATCCCCGTCACTCCAACCCGCCGCGCAGCATCCCGGTGACCTTCGCCTCTACAAGCGTCGGCAGCTCCCGGGAAGGCTGGTGGCAGGAGCAATCGGATCACGGAGGTGACGGACATGCCTGGGTGGGATCTGGGAATCGCCGGTGCGGGAGTGCTTGCGGCGATGTCGCTGGTCTTCGGGCTGGTGGTCCAGCTGATCGTGGGCAAACCCGGAGGCCGCCGGCTGTGGTTCTACGCCGCGCTGGGCTACTTCCTCGCCGGAATCCTGGTCAGCGAAGTCTGGTTCGGCTGGGCCACGGAGGCGGAACTCCAGCCCAATATCGACGGGCTTTCCTTCGACGAGGTGCAGCTGGTGACGCTCGCCGGGCTCATCGGAGCCGTTATCGCCAGGTTCATGCTTCGGCGAAAAGGGCATCCCGGCCGGCTGCGGGGCAGTCTGTGAAGTAACCGGACGCGTTTGCGTAACTTATGGCAGCCGGAGGCGCAGGAACCCGCGCCCCGGCACGGGGCGCCCCCAGCTGATCCTTCATAAGTCACACAAACGCGTCCCGCGCTGTGGCTCAGGCGCGCGCCTGCAGGCCCGGCACCCCGTCACGGATCTCGAAGGAGGCCTTGGTGGAGACGGGTGCGCCCGGCGTGGTGACGTGGTCCAGCACCCGGAAGTCGGCGGTCATGGCGTCCCTGCTGATGCGGGTGTTCACGTAGCCCCGGTTGTCGTTGTAGAACTTCAGGTGCGGGTTCCAGGCCATGGTGGCGTCCGTGGTGGAGCCGGTTCCGTCGCCGGTGGATGTGATGGAGGTGCACACCAGCTCCGAGCCCACCACGGGGGAGGCCGGGTCCTTGTAGTCCACCTTGACGTCGTTGGCCCAGTGCCGGTGCACGTCGCCGGTGAGGACGACGGCGTTGCGCACCTTGGCGTCGATCCAGCCCTGGGTGATGCGGCGGCGGGAAGCGGCGTACCCGTCCCAGCCGTCCATGGAGACGTCGTCGATCTCCGGGGCCTGGGCGCGGTCGCGCTCGGCGAAGAAGACCTGCTGGCCCAGGATGTCCCAGCGTTGCGTGGAGTTGCGGAAGCCGTCCAGCAGCCACTGTTCCTGCTCGGCGCCGGTGATGGTCCGGTTCTCCGCCAGCCGCTCGGTGACGTTCTTCTTCCAGCCGTCCCCTGCCAGCTGGTCGTCGCGGTACTGGCGCGTATCCATCATGTGGAAGTTGGCCAGTTGGCCCCACTGGATCTTCCGGTAGATTTTCATGTCCGGGCCGGCCGGCAGGGATGACGGACGCAGCGGCATGTTCTCGTAGTACGCCTGGAAGGCGGCGGCGCGGCGCCGGCGGAAGTGCTCCACGCTGTCGTTCAGCTGGCCTGGATCCTGGTTCTCCGGAACGTCGTCCGCCCAGTTGTTGTCCACCTCGTGGTCGTCCCAGACCACTGCCCACGGTGCGATGGCGTGCGCGGCCTGCAGGTCGGCGTCGGCCTTGTACTGGGCGTGCCGCTGCCGGTAGGTCTCCAGCGTGACGGTCTCCGGGCCCTCGTGGTCGCGCGGGTTTCCGCCGCCGATCACATAGCTGCCCTTCTTGTACTCGTACAGGTAGTCGCCCAGGTGCAGCACCAGGTCCGGGTGGTCCTCCGCCAGGCGCCGGTAGGCGGTGAAGTAGCCGTGCTCGTACTGGGCGCAGCTGGCGAACGCCATGGCGAGGGCGGCAGGGGTCTCGTGCGGCGCCGGGCTGGTGAGCGTGCGGCCCACCGGGCTGAGGTGCCTGCCGGCGCGGAAGCGGTAGAAGTATTCGCGGCCGGCCTTCAGGCCGCGCAGCTCCACGTGCACCGAGTGGGCGGACTCGGGACGGGCCTGCTCCACGCCCCGGGCCACCACATTGCGCATGCCCTGGTCCTCGGCCACCTCCCACTGCACGGCGACGGGCCGCGACGGCATGCCGCCCAGCCCGTCCTCGGCCACCGGGTTCAAGGCCAGGCGGGTCCAGAGGACGAAGCCGTCCGGCCACGGCTCGCCCGATGCGATGCCGAGCAGGAAGGGATCGGTGCGGAGGCCGGCGTCGTCGGCAGTGGAAACAGCGACGGCGGCACCCGGCAGGGCGGCGACCAGGCCTGCTCCGATGCCGGCGGAAATGAGGGTTCTGCGGGAGATGTTGTCCATGGCTCCCACGCTATTTACAGCTGTTGGACAGGTTTTGAGGAGGATATGAATGGCTGGTTAACGGCGCGACAAAAGCAGTCATTCACGGCCCGGCTGGGAAAGGGCTTTGGACTCTGGCGGCGACCGATGACGCGCGGCAAAGTGGAATCCGGCCCAGGCCCGTGGAGGCCGCCCGACCCATCCAGCCCAAGGGAGACAGACGCCATGCCCCGTACCTCCGTCATTACCGGCGCCGCATCCGGCATCGGCAAGGCAACCCTGGACCTGCTCGAGCGGCGCGGCGAACGCGTGATCGGCGTGGACCTCCACGACGCCGAGGTGGTGGCCGACCTCTCCACGGCAGAAGGACGCGGCGCCCTGGTGGACGCGGTGCGGAAGATCAGCGGCGGCCGGATCGACGCGATCTACGCCGTGGCCGGCCTCGCCGTTCCGGCCCCCGCCACGGTGGCCGTGAACTTCTTCGGCACGGTGGCCACGGTGGACGGTCTTCGGCCCCTGCTGGCGGATTCGGACGCGCCCCGGGCCGTGGTGGTCTCGTCGATGGCTGCGCTCATGTCAAGCGACGAGGAACTTGTTTCGCTGCTGGCGTCGGGAGATGAACCGGGTGCCATGGCCCGCGCCAAGGTCCTGGCCAAGGAACCCGCCACCACCGGCGGCCTGATCTACGCCTCCACCAAGCTGGCCCTCTCGCGCTGGGTCCGCCGGCACGCCGCCACAGCCGAATGGGCCGGGGCCCGCATCCCGCTCAACGCCGTGTCGCCCGGCATCATTGCCACACCCATGACCGCCGACCTCATCGACACCGAAGAGGAGCGCAAAGCCCTGCTGAACATGGTCCCGATGCCCCTGAACGGCATCGCCGAACCCATCGTGGTGGCCCGCCTGCTCGCCTGGCTCAACAGCGAGGAAAACACCCACCTGTGCGGACAGATCGTCTATGTGGACGGCGGCAGCGACGCCGTCCTGCGCGGCGATTCAGTATGGTGAGCCCGGACCGGCGGCCTCGGACTTAAGTCCCTGTTCCCCGGTAACCCTCAGGCGTAGCTTGAAAGTGGCACCCGCATCCGCGGTGTCCATCTTTTAGGGGGCATTATGGCCAGGCCCAGGTTCTCGGCACTCACCGTCTTCGGGCTCGGCAGCCTGATCGTCCTCACCGGCTGCTTCGGCCCGCCGGCCCCGGCCCCCTCCAGCAGTTCCGCAGCACCCGCTCCTACCGCCAGCAGCGCAAGCCCAAGTACGACGGCGAGCCCCACCGCCACGGCCACCCCCACCAGCCCGGCCAGCACCTCAGCCGCGCCCACCACGCCACCCGCCGCGCCGCCGTCGTCCGCGCCCGCCGGTCCGCCGGCCACCCAGGAACCAACGCAGGAGCCGGCGCCGCCGGGCCTGCCGGAGCAGGTGGCCCCGCTGACCATCTACTACGTGGCGGTGGGCGACAACGGCGTCTCGGGACCGAAGATCGGGTGCGGCGACAGCCTGGTGGCCACCACCACGGCCCCGGTCAGGTTCACCGACCAGGTGGGCCCCAGCGTCGGGACCCTGCTGGCCAATAAGAGCCGGGATGTGGGCCTGTCCGGGCTGATCAACGTCCTGTACCAGTCGAACCTGACCTACCTCGGCGGCGAGCTGAACGGCAGCACCATCACCATCTGGCTCTCCGGCCAGTTCATGCTGGGGGGTGTGTGCGACATTCCCCGGGCCAAGGCACAGCTGGAGTACACGGCCATGGCCGCCTCCGGCGCAACCAGCGCCCAGGTCTTCGTCAACGGCCGCCCCATCGACGAAGTGCTCAGCCTCAAGTAGGAGCCGCGATGAGCCAACCGGCCGGCTGGCGTGAAACCGCGGCCACCATCATGCCGGCGGCGGTGCCTGCGGTGATGCTGCCGGTCTTCCGGTACGCCGTCCGCCGCTTCGGCGGGCGGCGCGGCTACCAGGCCGGATTCGCCGCCTACTGGGCGCTCTGCTGGACATTCGCCCTGACCGTGGCAGGGCGCCGCCGGCTGGTGGAACTCTGGCAGGTCCCCGGTACTGCGGAGCCGGGACACCGGCCCCTGTACCGGGGCGTCCTGCTCCTGCCGCCGGCAGGTGCCATCGCCACCGAGCTGATTCCCAATGCCAGGAAGGCGGGGACGGCGGCGGCCCTCGCCGCCGTCGGCATCGGTGTCACCAACGCCCTGGCTGAGGAAGCATTGTGGCGGGGAGTGCCGCTGGCCGTCTTCCCCGACCGGAAACTCCGGGGCTGGCTCTGGCCGTCGCTCGGGTTCATCGCCTGGCATCTGGTCCCGCTGTCCGTCCGGCCCCACCCGCGCGGGCGCTGGCCCGTGCTGCTGGGGGCGGGCCTGATCGGGCTCGGCTACGGGTGGGCGGCACAGGAGACCGGCTCGCTCCTGGCCGTGTCCATTGCCCACGCGGCCACCGACTCCTGCGGTGTCCGGGCCGCCCGGACCACCTGGCTGGCCACGGATTCGGGCCAAAAGCCCCGTCCCTTCCCGGCAGGGCGGGGGAATAATCGGGCAGGAGACCGAGGAGCCGCCACGCGGCACGACAACGGCGGGGGATGAGGCAGCGATGAGCACTGTGGACTCGGGGCAGGGGTGACGGGCAAGGAAGGGGTGGACTGCCCGCAGCACCCGTTCTTCGCCCGTGCGTTCGCCCGCGCCGTCGGCGGGATGGACCGGCGCGGGGCCGCGGAGCACCGCCGCACCATCCTGGCCGGCCTGCACGGGTCGGTGGTCGAAATCGGAGCTGGCACCGGGTCCTCCTTTCCCCTGTACCCGCCTGCCGTCACCCACGTGCTGGCGCTGGAACCGGATGACTACCTCCGTGGCGTGGCGCAGGACCAGGCCGCATCCGCCTCCGTCCCGGTGACGGTGGCCGCCGGCACCGCCGAGGACATCCCGGCCGCAACCGGCAGCGCCGATGCCGTGGTGGCCAGCCTTGTCTTATGCAGCGTCCGGGACCAGGCCGCCGTCCTTGCCGAGATCCGCCGCGTCCTGCGGCCCGGCGGGACCCTGGCCTATTACGAACACGTCCGGTCCCGCCACCCACTGCTGGCCAGGGCGGAAGACCTCCTGACCCCTGCCTGGGGCCGGCTCATGGGCGGCTGCCACCTCAACCGCGACACCCTTGGAGCCATCACTGCAGCGGGGTTCGGGATCGCCAGCAACCGCCGCTTCACCTTTTCCGTGCAGCGGCTGAACCCTCCCATGGCCCACATCCTGGGAACTGCCACCAGTCCCGGGCCGCCGGCAGCAGGACCGGAGCCCGCATGACAGACCTGACCGTCCGGGAACACAGTTCCCTGCAGCTGCCCATCACCGACGCCGCGGCACTGACGGCGGAGCAGGTCCTGGCCCGCCTGGGCTCCGGGCCAGGAGGCCTGGCGGAGGAGGAAGCAACCGCCCGGCTGCAGCAGCTTGGTCCCAACGCCGTCCGCACCCACCGTGCCAACGCCTGGGCCGTGCTGGGCCGGCAGTTCGCCAGCCCCATCCTCATCCTGCTCATCATCACCGCCGGACTGTCCCTGTTCCTGGGCGACGCCACCAACTCCATCGTCATCGGCGTGATCCTGCTGGCCAGTGTGGGCCTCGGCTTCACCAACGAGTACCGCGCGGAGCGCGCGTCCGAGGCCCTGCATTCGCGCGTGACCCACCAGGCCGCCGTCCAGCGCAGCGGAACCACCAGGGAGGTGGACGTCACCGCCCTGGTGCCGGGCGACGTCGTCCACCTCTCCCTGGGCGCCATCGTCCCGGCCGACATCCGGCTCCTGACCACCACCAACCTCCTCTGCGACGAAAGCATCCTCACCGGTGAGTCCCAGCCTGCCGCCAAGGACCCCGCCCCCGTACCCGCCGGCTCAGCGCTCGCGGACCTCTCCTCCTGCGTTTTCATGGGCACGGTGGTGCAGTCCGGCGGCTGCAGCGGCGTGGTGGTGGCCACCGGCGGCAACGCGGAGTTTGGCCGGATCGCCCTGGGCCTGGGCGAACGGCAGCCGCAGACCGAGTTCCAGCTGGGCCTGAAACGCTTCTCGTTCCTGCTGCTGCAGGTGGCAGTGGTGCTCACCTCGCTGATCTTCGTGGCCAACCTGCTGCTGCAGCGCCCGCTCATCGAGTCCCTGCTGTTCTCGTTGGCCATCGCCGTGGGCATCACCCCGCAGCTGCTGCCCGCCGTCGTCAGCACCAGCCTGGCCACCGGCACGCGCCAACTGGCCAAGCGGAAAGTCCTGGTCAAGCGGCTGGTGTGCATCGAGGACCTGGGGGACATGGACATCCTGGTCACGGACAAGACCGGCACGCTTACCGAAGGAAAAATCAGCTTCACCCGCGCGCTCCCGGCCACCGAGGGGATGTCCGACGCCGGCCTCCTCACCCTGGGCCTGCTGGCCACCGAGGCAAACTATGCGGGAGCGAAGGTGTCCTCCGCCGGCCAGAACCCGCTGGACGCGGCCCTGTGGGACAGTCCCGGCGCTTCCGTTTTCGATCCGGGGCGCTTCGAGCGGGTGGACTTGATCGGCTTTGACCACGAACGCCGCCGCACCAGCGTGCTGGTCCGCGAAGCCGGCGGTCCCGCGCAGCTGGTTACCAAGGGCGCACCCGAAGACGTCCTGGCCCTGTGCGGGCCAACCCCGGCTGCCGTGCAGGCACTGCTGGAGGAACAGTTCGACGCCGGGTCCCGGGTCGTGGCCGTAGCCTTCCGCCCCGCCGCCGGGCTGGAAAAGCTGGTTCCGGCGGACGAGCGGGACCTCACCCTGGCCGGCTTCCTGGTGTTCCTTGACCGGCCCAAGGCCAACGCGCGGCAGTCCCTGGACCTGCTGGAGGCGCTGGGGATCTCGGTGAAGATCGCCACGGGGGACAACGCCAAAGTGGCTGAAAAAGTCTGTGCGGACCTGGACGTGATCTCCGGCGGCACCCTCACCGGCGCCCAGGTTGAGGCCATGTCCGACGCCGACCTCGCTGCCGCCGCCCGGACGGCCACCATCTTCGCGCGCGTGTCACCGGAACAAAAGGCGCGCATCATCGCCCTGCTGCGCCTCAGCGGCGGATCGGTGGGCTTCATGGGCGACGGCGTCAACGACGCCCTGGCACTGCATAAGGCGGACATCGGCATTTCCGTCGATACTGCAACGGACGTTGCCAAAGACGCGGCCGACGTCGTCCTCCTGGACAAGGACCTCGGCGTCCTGGCCGACGGCGTGATGGAAGGCCGGCGGATCTTCGCCAACACCATCAAGTACGTCCTGATGGGGACGTCGAGCAACTTCGGCAACATGTTCAGCGCAGCCGTGGCCTCCGTAGTGCTGAGCTTCCTGCCCATGCTGCCCGGCCAGATCCTGCTGAACAACCTGCTCTATGACTCCGGGCAGCTGGCCATCCCCGGGGACCGCGTGGACAAAGAACAGCTGCGGGCGCCGTCGCACTGGGACATCGCCTTCATCCGGCGGTTCATGCTGCTCTTCGGTCCCATCAGTTCGCTGTTCGACTTCGCCACGTTCGCCCTGATGCTGTTCGTCTTTAGCGCGGCACCGGGGGAGTTCCGGGCCGGCTGGTTCATCGAATCCATCGCCACCCAGACGCTGATCATTTTTGCCATCCGCACCCGCCGTGTGCCCTTCCTGCGAAGCCGGCCTTCCGCGGGCCTGATTGCGGCGTCCCTGGGCGTGGTGGCCCTGGGTATTTTCCTGCCGCTGTCACCGCTGGCCGGCGTGCTGGGCTTCGACCCCCTGCCGGTGCCGTTCTTCCTGGCCCTGCTGGGCATGGTGGTGGTGTACCTGGTGCTGGTGGAGGCCGCCAAGCAATGGTTCTTTGCCCGTGACGCCCAGCAGCTGCCGGCCCCGCCGCCGCCCGTCCGGCGCCGCCAGGCCACCCACCACATCTCCCGCCGGGCGTTCCGGTTCAGTATCCCCGTCAAGGTCCCCCCGCTCCGGGTGCCGGCACCCGGAGTACCTGCCCGCAAGGGGCGCCGCCACGGACGCCGGCATGAGGGTACAGCCAGGCCGTAACTTTAGGGGTCCCAACGAAGCGCGTTGGTAGCATGATGGTGGGAGACACTGGGGGCTGTCATAAAGATGGTGAATACAGGGTGATGCAGGCCGCCTTGGATCATCCTGGTCGATAGTTGGGGTGTTTCTCATGTGGCGTGAACCGATCAGGCGGCGGACCCGCGAACTTTTGCGGGAATTTGTGGACCGGGCAGACGAACTTGTCCGCACCCAAGAACATGTCGAGGGCCTGCTGGGTGCGGTGGTGTCCCTTTCCGCGGACTTGAGCCTGGAAGCGGTGCTGGACCGCGTGGTCCAGTCGGCGTGCGAACTTGTGGGCGCGCGGTACGGGGCGCTGGGCGTCATTGGTGACGACCAGCAGCTCAGCCATTTCATTACGGTGGGTGTGGACGAGGAAGGTGCCCGCCTCATCGGCGACCTGCCCACCGGACATGGGGTCCTGGGCGACCTGATCCGCGAACCCAGACCCGTACGGCTGCACGATCTGGGCGAACATCCCATCGCTGTCGGCTTTCCCGCCAACCATCCGCCGATGAAGACCTTCCTGGGCGTCCCCGTCAGGGTCCGGGACGAGGTCTTCGGCAACCTGTACCTGACGGAGAAAATCGACGGCCACGACTTCACCGCCGAGGACGAGGACCTCGCGGTGGCGCTTGCCTCAGCCGCCGGCGTCGCCATCCAGAACGCGCGCCTGTACGAGGACAGCAACAGCCGGCAGCGGTGGCTCGAAGCGGGCATGGAGGTCAGCGACAGGCTCAAGGCCCATCCGCGGTCCGATACCGACAACCTGGACATGATCGCCGACCGCGCCCTGCATGCCTCAGCCTCGGCGTTGTCCGTCATCGCCTCGGTGGCTGACGACCAGACCCTGCGCTGCCGGACCTCCGTGGGTGTCCAGTCGCTTCCGGCCGGGCAGGAACTGGCCGCTGGTCCCGTCCTGGCCCAGGTCATCGCCACCGGTGAATCCAGGGCACTGGCGGAGCCGCACCAGGTTTTCGACCCTGCGTCGGCCGAAAAGCTGGGGCCGGTCCTGGTCGCCGCCCTGGGAAGCAACAGCGACGGCCACCGGAACAGCGTGCTGATCCTTGCCCGTTCTTCAGGAGGAGCCCGCTACACGGACGTGGATGTTGAGCAAAGCGCGGTCTTCGCCTCGAGGATTGGCCTGACGCTGGACCTGCTCAAGGCAAACCAGCTGCGGGAAGAGCACGCCCTGTTTATCGACCGGGAACGCATCGCCGCGGACCTGCATGACCTGGTGATCCAGCGGCTGTTCGCCGCGGGACTGAGTATCCAGGGCCTTCGCCGCTACACGGCCGACCCGCTCGCGCATGAGCGGCGCGTTGCGGCCATCACCACCGAACTCGACGACTGCATCCACCAGCTCCGGGACACCATCTACTCCCTCCAGGCCAGGCAGCCGGACCAGGAACTCCTGAGCGGCCGGGTCCTGCGCGCTGTCCAGGAAGCCGCCAACGCTGCCGGCTTCCTGCCGAGGGTCCAGCTCTCCGGACCGGTTGACGACGCCGTCGGGGACGAGGTTGCCGAACAACTGCTGCGGGTCCTGTACGAAAGCGTCAGCAACGCCGTCAGGCATTCCGGATCGGCGGAGATCTACGTCCATCTCGCTGTCCAGGATGGCGAGGTGGTCCTTACCGTCCGGGATAACGGCTGTGGCTTCGAGGACCCCGAGCGGATCAGCGGGCTGGAGAACATGAAGAACCGGGCGGAGCACCTGGGCGGCACCTGCCTGGTGGAAAGCGCGCCCGGCAAGGGAACCAGTGTGACCTGGACGGTGCCGCTCAGCTCGGTGCCGCTCAGCTAACCGCCCAGCAACTCCCACGCGCGGGGGATCGGAACCGGAATCTGGGGGGTCCGGCGCCGGAAGCCGAGCTTCAGGAGCACCGAGGACACATACCCGGCAACGGCGTCCTCCGCCAACGCCATTTCCCCGCCGATCTGCCGGTTGGTCAGGCCCTTTGCCATCAGGGCCAGCACCGCGCGCTCGCTCTGGGTCATGGCGTCCAGCCAGGACGCGGAGGCCGTCGCATGCAGGTTCGCGGCTACCCGGTCCCTGACCGTGGAACCGATCAGCGGATATCCTGCAGCGGCGCTACGGATGTTGTTGACCAGCTCCCGGGTATCGCCCACCTGCTTCAGCAGGTAGCCTGACGCTCCGGCCAGGACCGCTGCCCGCACGGCGTGCTGTTGATCCCAGCTGGTGAGGATCAAGCTTTCAACCCCTGGAGTCGTGGAACGCAGTCCACGGCAGACTTCGATGCCTGTACCGTCCGGCAGCCGGTCATCCAGCAGCGCGAGGTCCGGGTGCAGGACGGGGATCAGGCAGGTGGCCTCCGTGGCTGATCCGCTTTCCCCCACCACTTCGAACCCATGGTGTTCCAGAAGATCCTTCAGTCCCTGCCGGACCATGCTGTGGTCACTCAGAATGAAGACCCGCATGGGACGGGGAGGAAGGATGGCCTCATCCGGGGCTGCTGTTGTGTCCATAAGGCGCTCTCGTCGGCTCGATTGCCCTCCCCAGCCGCCTGGTCAATGCGGCCGCCCCGTTGGAAGGAACCTCAGTAGTAAATCATCCCGTACCCACGGCCGGCCTACATATCCAGCCTGGAGGTAAGGGCACCGGGAGGACGACGGATGAGGTTGCACGCTGTGCATGTGCTGCTCGAATCCTTGCCGTCGACCCAGGTGTGCGATTCTTCCAGCCGGTACTCAAATCCGCTCCCGAGTTTCTGGAGCCGGTTGAGTGCCCGGCTTGCCATTTCCCACGAACTCCACCGTCCAATCACGCCTCCCGTGTCCTTCCGGATGATGTTGCAGCCGCCGTCACCGAGGCCGTCGCCCCCGTCCGGCACCAAGGGTTCGCGGCCGCCATACACGGCTTTGTACTCGTCAAGGCTGACCATGGTTTCCACTTCGCGCTCCCGGTTCAGGCCGCTGTCCGTTGCCGGTTGTTGAGGAAGGCCTCCAGCGACTGCAAAGTGGCCACTGCTTCCTGGAAGGCAGGGTTGCGGTGCGGGTGCAGCCGGTGCAGCAGGCCGCCGTTGTACTGAAGGCGGCGGCGGGCGGTGCTGACGGTGCGGGCTGCGTAGTCGAGGTCGCCGGGGTGGCGGGGCAGGGCGCGGGTCATGCACTGGATTGAGGCAAGGGCGACGGCGACAACGTTGGCGTCGATCTGCTCGCCGGCCGCCCGGTGCCGGCGCAGCCGTAAGGCGAAGCCATCCCAAATGTCACGTGCAGCCGTGCGGGCCACCTCGGTCAAGGCCTCCCGGGCCGGCAGCCCACGGTTGAGCATTTCCTGGTGGAGTCCGTCGAAGCGGGCGGCAAGTTCTTCGGCTTGCCTCGCGGAGCCAGGCTCCTGCAGGGAACTGTCTGAGGCACGGGGCGTGACATTGGAGGGATGCAGGAGCATGGCCCGCCTGCGGGCAGCCTCGGACGGGGGGAGCGGAGCGGGATGGAGCGTGAGGATGTCAGCGGGCATGACGGTCCTTTCGAAATCCGGCAGCATGCAGGACGCACCTGCCTACTGGCGGCATCCTTGCGGTGCCTCCGGCGCATATCACTGGGGTTCAGGGGAGAGCCGTTCCGGCCTCGCAATCCTGAGGACCCGGACGGTGCCTCTTCAAGGATGCCAAGCGTCCGGGACGTTGCTATAGGGCTGAAGGTCCCGTCCTCGGAATGCCGCCCGTCAATCCCGTCCTTCGGGCCAATGAAGCCATTCCGGGCTGACGGGCCGGGGCTTTGTGCCCTGTTTCCGGCCCCCGGGCAGTCCTAGCCTGAACTGGAGAGCGCGGCGTGCAGCCGCCCACCGGAACCAGGAGGCACACGGTGAAATCAGCACATGCAAGCATCATCGCAGGCGTCGTCCTCATTGCGCTGGGCGGGCTCCTGCTGCTGGACCGGATGGGCGTCATGGACACGGCAGCCGTCGTCGCACCACTGATCTTTGCGTCCGTCGGGGTCCTTTTCCTCTCGCTCTTCTTCCGGCGGCGGGAGAACTGGTGGGCCGCTATTCCCGGTTCCGTCTTCCTGGGGCTGGCCGCGGTGATCATCACCACGCAGCTCACCGGCGCTGCCTGGGGAGCCGCCTTCCTGTTCCTCTTCATGGGGGCCGGGTTCGGCGCCGTGTTCGTCCGCGAAGGCAGCAACTGGTGGTCCCTGATTCCCGCCGGGGTGATGTTGACCCTGGCGGTCATTGTGGCGCTTCCCCAGGAACTGCAGGGCACACCCACCGCCGCCGTCCTGTTCCTGGGCCTGGCCACCACCTTCGGTGTGCTGTCCCTGGTTCCGGTCCGCACCGCAGGCCCTGCCGCCGACAGGGTTCAGCGCATGCGGTGGCCGTTGATCCCGGCCGCTGTCCTGGCGGTCATGGGCCTGATCTTTGCCCTCCAGGCCACCGTGGTGTTCATGACCCTGGACTTCGCCTTCCCCGCCGTGATGATCCTGGCCGGCATCGCCCTCATGGTCTACGCCTACCTCGCCCACCGCGACGGACGGCAGAAAGCGCACGGCCCGGGACCCACGGCAAGCTGAGCACGGACCCGCTGCTAGGCAGCCGGGCGTCCTTCCGCCCGCGCCCAGTGCTCCTGCAGCAGCCCCGCGACCCGTTCCGGCTCGATCCGGTGCGGCGGATCGAAATGATGGCGGTCCGGAAACACTTCAAGCCGGAAGTCGGGGAAAACCCTGCTCAGGCGGCGTGCGTTGTCGGCATAGTCGTCCGGGTTGCTCCTGCCGCCAAGAATGAACAGCACCGGCCGGTCAAAGGCGGCAAGCCGGCCGCGGTCCAGGTTGTATGAGGTGAAGGCCTTGAGGAACGCACCGATCCCCGCCGGCCTCTTGGCCATCCACGGAGGGGGCGGACCGGGCGGAGGAGGCGGCAGGACGACGTCGTCCCGGACGCCCAGCCGCGTGAAGGCGGCCATGAACTCGCCGGGCGGGAGGCCATTCAACTGCTCATACTTTGTCCAAAGTTCGGCGTGCTCCGGACTCCAATCCCAGGTGCCGGCCCATGCAGGCTCCAGCAGCGCCAGGCTGCGGAGCCGCTCCGGATGCGCTGCCGCCAGCGCCAGGCTGGCTGAGCCGCCCCCGGAATAGCCCACCAGATGGAAGGTGTCCCAGCCGCGGGCATCGGCCTCACGGAGCACCGCATCGCCCTCAGTGTCCAGGGTCCAGTCCGCCGGCGGGGCATCAGCGGCGTAGAGTTCCAGGTCCTTGGCCACGGAGTCCACAGCTGGTCCCAGGGCCTCCAGCAGTCCGCCGTACGCCGGCCCGGCCGGGAGGACGCTCCCGGGGAGCAGGATGACGCGGTACGGGGTCATGGCTGGACCTTGCCCGCCTTCGGCCGCTCCTTGGGCTCCTTCGGCGGCAGGGACGCGACGTACGCCAATGCCTTCCCGGCCCACGCACGCGCCCGGGTGTCATCGCCGTCGCCCTCTTCATTCCACACGTCCGGCAGCCCGGTGTAGCCGCCCATGGGCCGCTCCGCCGGGCCGAACGGCACGGTGCGCTCGGAGGACTCCAGCAGTTCCCTGTCCTCCCGGGACAGTTTCACCCCGATCGTGGAGCCAAACAGCCCGGCGAACATGTTGCCGTTCACGAACGCTCCCAGGTTGCCGAACATGGGCTTCACCACCACGCCGGGATGGTCCGGGACCACGCGCCGGAACCGTTCTTTGTCTTCCTCGGTTGCCTTGGGCATCTCCATGGCGTCTTCTCCCGGTGGCAGGTGGTCGGGCAGGATGTGGATGCAGGATATGCCTCTTTGGTGCCGTGGTCGAGAGGTCCGGCGTGCCCCTGTGCGTCCCGCATAAAATCCCTCCTGAACAGGTCAAACTTTCCGGGGGAGTGCTATATATAGCTCTAGGCAACTATTTCTTGGCTGCCTTGCCAGGGACACGGATCCGGGGCTTCCCGGGGACTGGAGGCCACGGTGTGGAACAAGCCAGCCTCAGCCCCGGCCGCAAGGCCCCGGCCCCGGGCCTTCGGCAGGCTGGCAATGCCGCTCACCGCGCTCGCCGTCCTGGCAGCCTGCAGCGGCGGCACCACCGAATCCGTGTCCACGGCCGTCAAGGACAGCAGCTCAGCCGTCGCCACCGCACGCATCGCCCTCCGCCAGGACATGGACGGCAAGCTGACCCGCGCCGCCACCTCAACGACCCTGGATGATGAGCTCAAGGAAATCCAGACCAGCCGGAGCAGCGTCCTGAAACTCTCGCCGGCCACCCCGGAGGACCGCGATACACAGAAGCAGGCGCTGGACGTCCTGGACCAGTGCGCCGCCGGCTTTGCCACCGCCCGCGCCGCACTTTCGGCGGACGACGGCGGCACCCCCTCGCTTGCGGACGGTGACAAGGCGCTGGCCGGCGCGCAGGACGCCCTGAAGCAGCTCGAAGACAAGGTAGGATCCAAGTGAAGCGGATCCTCGGCGTCGCGCTTGGCATCCTCACCGCGATCGGCGGGTTCGTGGACATCGGTGACCTGGTGACCAACGCCGTCGTGGGGTCCCGCTTCGGCCTGTCCCTGGTATGGGTCGTGGCCGTCGGTGTGGTGGGGATTTGCCTGTTCGCCAACATGTCCGGACGGGTGGCGGCGGCGTCCGGCCGGGCCACCTTCGAGGTGATCCGTGAACGGCTGGGGCCGCGGGCCGGGCTGGCCAACCTGTCGGCGTCGTTCCTCATCAACCTCATGACCGTCACTGCGGAGATCGGCGGTGTGGCCCTGGCCCTGCAGTTGGCCAGCAGCGTGTACTACCTGCTGTGGATCCCCGTGGCGGCGCTGGCGGTGTGGCTTGTGATCTGGCGGGTACGGTTCTCCATCATGGAGAACGTCACCGGGCTGGTGGGTCTGACCCTGATCGTTTTCGCGGTGGCGCTGTTCCTGCTCAAACCGGACTGGGGCGCGCTGGCCGGGCAATTGATGCCCACCGTGCCCGGGCAGGAAACAATTTGGACGTACAGCTATTACGCCATCGCCCTGTTCGGTGCGGCCATGACCCCTTATGAAGTGTTCTTCTTCTCCTCAGGCGCGGTCGAGGAAGGGTGGACAGTGAAGGACCTCCTCCAGGAACGCACCAACGTCCTGGTGGGCTTTCCGCTGGGCGGCCTGCTGTCCGTGGCCATCGCCGCGTGCGCGGCCGTTGTCCTGCTGCCCGCCGGGATCTCGGTGACCTCGCTGTCGCAGGTGGTCCTGCCGGTGGCCGAAGGGGCGGGGAAGCTGGGGCTGGCGGTGGTCCTGGTGGGCATTGTGGCGGCCACGTTCGGCGCCGCCCTGGAAACCACCCTGTCCAGCGGCTACACCCTGGCGCAGTTCTTTGGCTGGTCCTGGGGTAAATTCCGCCGGCCGGCCGAGGCCGCGCGTTTCCACTTGTCCATGATCGTCTGCCTCCTGGTGGGCCTTGCCGTGCTGGCCACGGGTGTTGATCCCGTCCTGGTGACCGAATACTCGGTGGTGTTCTCCGCGATCGCCCTGCCGCTGACCTACCTGCCCATCCTCATCGTGGCCAATGATCCGCAGTACATGCGGGAGCACGTCAACGGACGCGTGGTGAACGTGCTGGGCATGGTCTACCTGGTGATCATCCTGGTCGCTTCCCTCGCCGCCATACCCCTCATGATCGTGACAGGAGCCGGCTCATGACGTCCCCCCAGCGGCCGCTCCCGCCCGCCCCGCCGGTCTCCGGCAGGGTCCTGGATGCGCAGCTGCACCTGATGGACCGCCAGGTGCTGGACCACGACGGCGTCCCGGTCACCACCGTGGACGATCTTGAACTAAGCGGGCCCGCCTTGGACACGGAGATCCCGCCCGGTACACCCGCCCCGGTCATCACTGCCCTCCTGACCGGGGCGGTGCTGGGGACGCGCATCTTTGGCGGCAGGCCGCCGTCGTCCCGGCTGATCCGCATCCCCTGGAAGGACGTGGCGGACGTTGACGTGGTGCTGCGCCTGGGCATCAGCGGTGAGTCGCTGGATGCCGGCTGGGTGGAGCGGTGGATGCGGGACAAGATCATCGCCAGGATTCCGGGAGGCCGCCATGATCCTCGGTGACCTGCTGGGGACCCCTGTCTTTGATGCCGACGGCGGGCGGCTGGGCCGCGTGGCCGACGCCCGGTTCGTGCTGGACGGCACCCCGCACCAGCTGATGGCGGAGCCTCGGCTACTGGGGCTGGTGGTGGGCCCACACAGCGCGTCCTCCTTCATGGGCTACGAGCGGAACGGCCTCACCCGGCCCCGCACAATTGCCCGGATCCTCCGGTGGCGGCACCGCGGATCATTCCTGGTGCTGTGGGAGGACATCGCCGTGATCGGTGAACGCTCCGTGCGGCTTCGCCCCGGCTTCACCCGCTACAGCACTGCCCTGGATGACGGCGGCCGGGGATAGCCCGGGGGTTAATTAGGCGTGGGCTGAATCTCCTGTAGTCTTGAACCTGTTGTTGTGTTTATGCAGTTGGTAGTTCAGGCAGTACGCGCGGTCGAAAGTCCGTGTTCTTCTGAAGTAGCGGTTTTTGAACACCCCACGCCGGAGGGCCCGAAAGTCGGGACTTTCCCTCCACCTTCACGAAGGACAAAAATAATGGCTACTGGTACCGTCAAATGGTTTAACGCTGAAAAGGGCTTCGGCTTCATTTCCCCGGACGACTCCTCGCAGGACGTTTTCGCGCACTACTCCGCGATCAACTCCTCCGGCTTCCGCTCCCTCGAAGAGAACCAGAAGGTTTCCTTCGACACCGAGCAGGGCCCCAAGGGTCCCCAGGCCACCAACATCCAGGCTCTCTAATCTCTTAGGGTTCCGGGACCGTTAGGTTTCCAAGCAGGGCTTGCCGTGATTCACGGCAGGCCCTACTTTTGTTAACCCGGCTGCGCGGATGCACGGGTATCCGACCACAATTAATCCCTTCTCGACAAACCCCGCGTGCAGGAGCACTCTTGAAGGTGCGTACGGATGCAGCGTGGACAACCCACGCGGGCGGCGGCGCCTTGAGGAATATTCCAAGCAGTTCGGCACCAGATGGGGTGGTGCATGTCCGGCCCAATCGCTGGCCGGCACCGGCCGCCCGCGCTCCCCGGCATCGGCAGCCGGCACCTTCACTCCAAAAACCCGCGGCCGGTTCGGCCCTTCTTGCAATGCACCCGGATCGGCTGCAGCTGCCCACCGGCCCTGGGCCGATGGCAGTCCGAGAAAGCGTTGTCATGAAGCAATATCGGGGAATTACATCGAGATCCAATAAATTGGCATTCATTCTCGCATTCGCTGTAGCACTGCTCGCATCACTTGCTGCAGCAGGCCCGGCAGCCGCCGACGGATGGGGACACCGCACCTGGCAGGTGCAAGTGGGCTCTGAGTCCCGCGACCAGGAGATCCAGGGCATGGCGTTCCTTCCGTCGGAGATCTTTATCAATGAGCGGGACACCATCACCTGGCAGGCAAACTCCGCAGAAATCCACACTGTGACGTTCCTGGCGACCGGCCAGGCACTGCAGGATTTCAATCCGTTCAGCGCCGATGAGCTGCAAAAGCGAGGGAATGATTACTACGACGGGAAGTCCTATTACAACTCCGGGATCATGGCGAATGTGGACGTGCCCGGCTTCCCAAGTGTTAGGAGCTACAGCCTGTCGTTCCCACGGGAAGGCGACTTCACCTACTACTGCCTGGTCCACGGCAAGATGATGAAGGGAACCGTGCACGTGCGCGAGCAGGGCACGGATTATCCCTACAACCAGGGTGACTACAACAGGCAATCACGGGAACAGGCGCGGTCCATCATCCGCGATGGGCAGCGACTCGACGCCTCGCTGGCCGAACAAGCCAGCAACCACAAGGTCATGGCGGGCGGTGACGACGGCGTGGCCATGGTCATGCGCTTCGTGCAGCCAAGCGTGACGGTGCATGTTGGTGAAAAGGTAGATTTCGTCAATAACGGTATGGGTGCTCCACACACCGTGACCTTCGGCAACGAACCGGCGAATATTTTCGCCCCGTCCGGCGACCCGTGGCATTTCTCGGGCGGCGACCTCAGCTCGGGAATCCTCCTTCCCGGCCACACCTTCACGGTGAAGTTCCAGGCAACCGGAACGTTCAAGTACATCTGCGCACTCCATGACTACATGGGCATGGTGGGCGAGGTGCACGTCGTCGATTAATGAATCAGGTTACGTGCCCGGCCGGGGCAGTTGCCCCGGCCGGGCACCGTGGCGCTGCGGCCCCCGACGTGGACGGGCTTATGCGCCGGCAGAGTCTTCGGGCTGGCCGGCGGCGGAGGACGTGCCCGGGTGGGGGTGCCCCAGTGCGGATGAACCGGACGCCGGAGAGAGCCCGAGGCGCCTGACCACCTCTGCGGCTTCTTCAGCGGGGGTCCGCCCCACGTCCACCACGATGGTGTTCTCATCCGGTCCTGGCGGCTCGAGGGTGGCGATCTGCGAATCAAGCAGGGACGGGGGCATGTAGTGGTCCATCCGCGCCGTCAGCCGGCGACCGATCTGTTCCTTGGACCCTGACAGGTGCACGAAGACGACGTTCTTCTCGCGAAGCCGGTCCCGGTAGGTCTTCTTCAGCGCCGAGCAGGTGATGATCCCGGGTATACCCGCCATGGTGTGCTCGATGATCCACGAGGCAATCGTGTCCAGCCAAGGCCAACGGTCCTCGTCGGTCAAGGGAATGCCGGACGCCATCTTTTCCACGTTTTCGGCCGGGTGCAGGTCGTCGCCTTCCTCCAAGTCCCAGCCGAGCTGGCCGGCAAGGATCCCTGCCACCGTGGACTTTCCGGAGCCGGACACGCCCATGATGACCAGGACCGGCTGCTGAACGGACTCGGGGGTGCGTGCAGCGGCCATCAGGGGATCACCACTGAGAGGACCATGACCAGCGCGAAACCTACCACGGAGATGAGGGTCTCCATGACTGACCAGGTTTTGAACGTTTGGCCTACGGTCAGACCAAAGAGCTCCTTGACCAGCCAGAAGCCGGCATCGTTCACGTGGGAGAGGAACAATGAACCGGCGCCCACGGCGAGAACCAGCAGGCCGGCGTGTCCGGGGGAGAGGCTGGCCGCCAGCGGAGCGACGATGCCTGCCGCCGTCACCGTGGCCACGGTGGCCGAACCGGTTGCGAGCCTGATGGCAACCGCAATGAGGAAGCCAAGGACCAGGACCGAAATGTTGGCTCCGGTGGCCCACTTGGCAACGGCATCACCGACGCCGGCTCCGATCAGGGTCTGCTTGAAGCCCCCGCCCGCGCCCACGATCAGGATCACGGCGGCAATGGGGCCCACGGATGCACCGATCTTGGTGCCGATTTTGGTACCGGTGAAGCCGACGGCGTAGCCGAAGGTCACGAGGGCAAGCAGGACTGCGAGGGTCATTGCCACAAGCGGTTCACCGATGAAGTCAAAGAAGACGCGCGCTGCGCTTGGGTTCTTGGAGTTGGGATCGACGATATCCACTACGGCCTTGAGGAGCATCAGGACCACAGGGAAGACGATGGTCAGCAGGGTCACGAGGAAAGTGGGCTGGCGCTTGACGTCAGGATCGGCCTGGGTGTGTTCGGTGTCGATGCCGCCGGCTACCTTCGGCGCGTCCACCGGGACCCAGCGCGCAGCGTAGATGGCGAACAGCGGGCCGCAGACGATGACGGTGGGAATGGCGATCAGGAGTCCGAGGGCCAAGGTGATGCCCAGCGGCGCGTTAAGGCTGGAGATGGCGACAAGCGGACCGGGGTGCGGCGGGACCAGTCCATGCAGGACTGAGAGGCCTGCGAGAGCGGGAATGGCTACCCGCATCAGCTTCCGGCCGGACCGCTGGGACACCAACACGATGACGGGCAGCAGCAGCACGAGGCCGATCTCGAAAAACATCGGCAATCCGATGATGACGGCGACCAGCGCCATGGCCCACGGCAGGACTTTCGGGGAGACCTTGCCCAGCAGGGTGTCGACCACCCGGTTTGCGCCCCCGGAATCAGCCAGGAGCTTGCCCAGCATGGCGCCGAGCGCGATCAGCAGGCCGACTTCTTTCAGGGTGCCACCGACACCATCTTCGAAGTTGCTGATGACCTTGCCAAGTTCAACCCCGGAGGCGAGGCCTACAAACGCGGACCCGAGTACCAGCGATAGGAACGGGTGGAGCTTGAGTTTGACGATCAGGAAAACGATCAGCGCAATGCCGATGGCGGCGACGACGACCAACTGCGTGTCGTGTCCGTTCCAGGGCTCTGCGGCGGCGGGAAGGAGAAGGGATTGCATGAGGCTTCCTCGGTTGGAGTGCAACCGCCAACGGTGCTGGTGGCGGGCTTCAATAAGTATGACGTATGACACCAAGATAGTTAATAAGTAGGACTTTATTAACATCGTGGAAACCGCGGGTGCACAAGGCACGCTCGGGGAACGTACATGCGCCGCAACCTGTGTCCTTGCCGGGAACCGCGGGTGCCGGGCCTTCGTTATTCCCTCAACGTGCTACTCTGCGCGGCCCGGCACCCCAAATAAAGGACACCCCTTAACTCCTCGCACCATCGTTATCACCGGCGCCAGCGACGGCATCGGCGCGGCAGCGGCCCGGACGCTGGCCAAGGCAGGGGAGCAGGTGGTCGTCGTTGGCCGTTCCGCTGAGAAGACCCGCGCACTGGCCACCGAGATCGGCGCTGACCACTCCCTGGCCGACTTTTCCGATCTGGCGCAGGTCCGCGACCTTGCCGGGAAGCTGAACGCCGCCTGACCGCGCATCGATGTCCTGGCCACCAACGCGGGCGGCATGATGGGCAAGCGCAGCTCACGGTGGACGGAAACGAACTGACGTTCCAGGTCAACCACGTGGCGCCGCTCCTGCTCACCAACAACGGCACCCCGGCATGGACTGGATCTCCGGGGCCTACTGCGCCAAGCGCGCCAAGCGGGTCCTGGCCAAGGCCAGCCGGAAGCCCTACGGCGCCGGACTGACCAGCCGGCTCCGGGAGAAGAACTGAGTAGCGCCAACTGCCGTTCTGAACCTCCGGAACGGCAGTTGGCGCTTTTTTGCTTTGCTAGTGTCAGGGAGCATGGGTGGGCCCCGAAACCCACGAGGGGCTCCGGGGCCGTGTAGTCCGCAGACCCGAGGGAGAAGCTGCGGGCTTTCGGATGGCTGAAGGGACGTCCCCGCTATCTCAGTGGGAACCGACCAGGGCGTGTCCTAAAGCAGTGAGCCGGATGGTGATTGCTGGGTTTCGGTGGATTGCTAGATCGCGCCGTCGACGGCAGAGAGCCGGGGCCTGGCCCCGGCTCTCTGCCTTGCGCGAAACTATGGGACTGCGATAGTTACGGCCCGGTGATCGTGATGTAGTCGCCGGTGAATCCAGCGAAGTGCAGCGTGTAGGTGAAGCTGCTGAGCGTGATGGTTCCTCCGAGCAGTTCCTTGGTCCAGTTGCCGTTGGGGCAGGTCGCAAGGGCCTCAAACTGTGCCGCCGTCGGGACGGGCGATGAGCTCAGAGCCGTGACAGTGAGCCTGCCATTCTTGGGCGCGAGGTTTCCGGTGGTCGCCGGCACAGTCTTTACCTGAGACTTTACCTCGACGATCTGGCCACCGTGGTTGCGGCATTGGACCGTGGCGGTGTAAGTCGTGGACAAAGTTCCAACGGCGTTGGTGTTTCCGACGCCCGCCAATTCGAACGAAGTGCAGCTGACGAGCTGAGTTGTCGGGTCGACGCTACAGCTAATAGTTCCCGTCTGAAGATGCGTGCCCGTCGGGGCGGCAGCGGGATTGATGTCGGTTGTGATGGCCGCTTGCGCCACCGACATGCCCGTCGCTAGGGCGAAAAACAGTGCCGCGAACAAGATTAAGACGCGGCGGAGTGATAGCTTCATTTTTGGTCTTTCTGCAAATGCCTGGGGTTTCGACGCCGAAGGCAGGAATTAGGGATTCGCGGATACGGCTTTCGCCTCTTCCGTGCAAGCTTCGGAGGCCCTTTCAAGCACCCAATGCCACCCGGCCGCAGCACCAAATTCAAGCTGCGCCTTTCAAGTCCGACGGGTGCCCAGCAGTGCCACTGCCCGTGCTGTCACCGCCGATGAAGAGACTAAAATTGAGTCCGACTAATTTGCCTGACTGATATTCGGATTCTTTCAATGCATTGACGCAAATATGAATCCACCAATCCCAGCTACTGGCGGTGTGTGCGGTCATCGCTAAACCTAAGGGAGGTCCTTTTATGTGCACCTCCCGGCATGAACATTTTACGTCTCGAAGGGCGTCCTAACAGGCAACGGTCGTAAATAGGGGAGGGGCTATAGGGAAACTGGGTAGGGAGGGGAACACCTGCCGCCCCGCCGTCGTTGTGCCAGAGTCACCCCTTCCGGCAGTACCCCCCTCCGGAAGTACACCGATCAAAGGACACCCCTTGACTCCTCGCACCATCGTGATCACCGGCGCCAGCGACGGCATCGGCGCGGCAGCCGCCCGGACGCTGGCCAAGGCAGGGGAGCAGGTGGTCGTCGTCGGCCGTTCCGCTGGGAAGACCCGCGCACTGGCCACCGACATCGGCGCCGACCACTACCTGGCCGACTTTTCCGACCTGGCGCAGGTCCGCGGACTAGCGGAGAAGCTGAAAGCCAACTACCCGCGTATCGATGTCCTGGCCAACAACGCCGGCGGCATGATGGGCAAGCGCACCCTCACCGTCGACGGAAACGAACTGACGTTCCAGGTCAACCACCTGGCGCCGTTCCTGCTCACCAACCTGCTGATGGACACCCTGACCGCCAGCGGGGCAAAGGTCATCAACACCGCCAGTGCCGCAAACTTCTCCGGCAAGCTGGACCTGTTCGACCTCAACGCCGAGCACGGGTACCGCACCTACCGCGCCTACGGCACGGGCAAGCTCGCCAACATCCTGTTCACATCGGAGCTGCACCGCCGCTTCCACGACCAGGGAATTTCGACGGCGGCGTTTCACCCGGGCGTGGTCCGGACGAACTTCGCGGCGGACTCCACCAGCCCCTTCCGGCACGCTTACAAGACACTGTTGAACCGCTTCATGCTCAGCCCGGACCAGGGCGCCGACACCATGCTGTGGCTGATCAACGGCACCCCCGGCACGGACTGGATCTCCGGCGCCTACTACGCCAAGCGCGCCCTGGCCAAGGCCAACCGGCAGGCCTACGACGCCGAACTGGCCCGCGGGCTCTGGGAGAAGAGCGAAGAACTGGTCAAGAAGTTCGTCTAGTCCCTACCGCTCGCAGCCGACGCCGTCATGATCGGCGTCGAGGCCATAGATGTCCCGGCCAATGACCTGGACGGGACCGCTGACGTACGCCGGTCCGTTTCCGCTGCCGCCGGCGCAGTCCACATCGGACGCAATGGGGACGCAGCCTGAGTAGTTCGGATCGCAGCCAGGATTGGTCGCGGGAACGGCAGGGGCAACGGGAGCCGGAGGCGCGGCTGCCTTGGCGGCCGCTTCCGCTGCGGCCTGTGCCGCCGCAGCCTCCTGGGCTGCCCTCACTTCGGCGGCTTGCCTGGCGGCTGCCTCGGCTGCTGCGGCTGCGTCTGCCGCTGCTTTGTCTGCGGCCGCTTTGTCCGCCGCTGCTTTGTCTGCGGCCGCTTTGTCTTCCGCAGCCTTGTCCGCTGCCGCCTTCGCCGCCGCAGCAGCTGCCGCCAGCTTCTCGGTGACGCGCCTCGATTCTGCCGCTTCCAGCCAAACGAGCCTGCCCGATTCGTCCTTGGTGCAGATATAGGTGCTGCCTGCCGCCGTCTGCTCCGCGTTCGCCGTGGTGCAGGGCGTATGTGCAAGGGGCGTCGCCGTGGGGGTTGCGGTGGCGGATTCACTGGCCGGCCCTGCGGCTGCCGTCAATGACGCCTGGGATCCGCCGCAGCCGCTCAACAGAAGTACGACGGCGGCGGCCCCTGCAGCCAATGCCGGCGTCCGGCCCTTCCGCAGGGAGGCTCCGGCGGGGGGCGCATCTTCCTGGTGGGAGGTGCGGGGCGCTGAAGAACGGGAAGGTGCAGGCATGGATCCCCCAAGTGCGTGTGCTGGATGCGAAGTGCACGGCCAGCGTAGTCCGGGCCCCGCGGGCGGAACGGGTTAAGCGCAAATCTTGATGGTTTCCTTGGCTGATCTTGAATTGTCCCCGGCAGCCTGGGCAGCGCCGCGCAGCAGGCGTGGAGTCACGTATTGCCGGCGCCGGAGAGGTGGGACTGCAACGCCAGTGCTTCACCGATGCGGCGTGCCCCTTCCGGGTAGGCGCCCGGGTTGGGCCCGGAGTAGTTGAGGCGGATGAAGGCCCCGGCCGGCTCGGCCGGGAACCACTCCGTTCCGGCGGCGATGATCACCCCCGCGTCCTCGCAGTCCCGGACCAGGCGTGGCAGATCGGTGGCATCCGGCAGGCGGAGCCACAGGTTCAGTCCGCCCCTGGGCAGGGCGTCGAGATGGGCCTGGGGAACGTGGTCTCGGATGCTCGTGACCAGCAGGTCCCGGCGGGCCTGGAGCTGCTGGCGGAGGCTGCGCAGGTGCGTCTGCCAGCCGGGTTGGGTCACCACGTCCAGGGCGGCGGCCTGCAGGAGTCCGCTCACGTACATTGATTCGGCGGCGCGCTGGGCGAGGATGCGCTCCCGGGCCGGACCGCGGGCAGTCACTGCCGCAATGCGGATGGCTGTGGAGACGCTCTTGGTCAGGGACCGGATGTAGACCACATGTCCGGCGTCATCGCGGGTAGCGAGCGGGACCGGATCCGAGGTGATTCCGAAGTCGTGGGCCCAGTCGTCCTCCACCAGGAAGGCGCCATGCCGGCGGGCCACGTCCAGGATCTGGTCTCCGCGTTCCGGCGTCCACTGCCCCCCTCTGGGGTTGGCGAAGTTGGGCTGCACGTAGAAGGCCCGCGCGCCGGTCTCGGCGAAGGCGCGGTCCACGTCGGCAGGATCGGGTCCGTCCGGACCTGTGGGCACCGGAACCACGCGCACGCCGGTCTGGGCGGCGGCCAGGATGGCGCCCCAGTAGGACGGTGATTCGATCAGCAGCGGCTGCCCGGCGCCCACCAGGGCGCGGAAGATGGAGCTCAGGCCGCTTTGGCTTCCCGGCAGCACGATGACGTCGTTCGGCGTGGGAGGTGTAACGCCCACCGGGGTTGCCTGCCCCAGCTCCTGGGCGAACCACTGCTGCAGGTTCGGCATTCCCGCTGCAGGTGGCCGTGACAGCGCGGCGTCCCCGCGGGCGGCCCGGGCCAGGGCTGACCTGACCAGCCGCTCCGGCAGGAGCTCCCGGTCCGGGTAGCCGGAGTGGAACCAGATGGCCTCCCCGGACACGTTGCGCATGGTGCCCGACGACGACGGCAGCGTCGACGACGGCGACCGCAGCGCCGCCGTTTGCCAGCCGTAGTCCAACGGGCGGGCCGTCCGGACCGCACGGACGAACGTCCCGACGCCGGGCCGGCTTTCGATCAGGCCCTGCGCCGTCAGTACCTGCAGTGCCTTCTGCACCGTGACCGGGCTGGCCTGGTGCTTGGCCACCAACTGCCGGGTGGACGGCAGTTTCGCCCCCGGAGCGGCCGCAGCCACCCAAAGCCTGAGTGCCGCAACAATCCGCGAGCTGCTATCGTTGTTCATGAAAGAACATAGTAGCGCTACTGTCCTGGCTGGCGCAGTGATACTCCCACGCAGGGCCACCGGCATCTGGTGGGGCCTCGTGGGCATCGCAGCCTTTTCCTTTACGGTGCCCTTCACCCGGGTGGCGGTCGCAGGCATCCCGCCGCTGTTTATCGGTTCCGGCCGGGCTGTGGTGGCAGCCGTTCTTGCCGCCGCCGCACTCGCACTGACCCGGCAGCGGCTGCCGCGGCCGCGCATGTGGCTGCGCCTCGCGCTGGTGGCCGGCGGCGTCGTCGCCGGCTTTCCGCTGCTTACCTCCTATGCCCTCACCGCCGTTCCCGCAGCCCATGGTGCCGTGGTCATCGCCCTTCTGCCGGCCGCCACCGCAACCGTGGCCATCTTTCGGACCGGCGAACGGCCGCCCGCGGCCTTCTGGACCGTGATGGTGCTGGGCTCCCTGGCGGCGGTTTCCTTCGCATTCCTGCAGTCCGGGGGTGTAGGCCAGCTGCACTGGGCGGACCTCCTCCTGCTCGGCGCCGTGGTATGCGCGGCCGTCGGCTACGCCGAGGGCGGCCTCCTGGCCCGCGAACTGGGCGCGTGGCAAACCATCGCCTGGGCGCTGCTCCTCGCCGCCCCGGCCATGCTGGTACTGGCCGTAGGCTCCGCCCTCACCCAGCCGCCGTCGGCCACTCCCGCACAGTGGGCCGCGTTCGGCTACCTGGCCGTGGTCAGCATGTTCCTTGGCTTCTTCGCCTGGTACCACGGCCTGGCCATCGGCCCCATGGCGCAGGTCAGCCAGATCCAGCTGGTCCAGCCCGTCCTGAGCATCGGCTGGGCCGCCCTCTTCCTGGGCGAGGCGCTCACCTGGACCACCGTGATCGGCGCCCTCTCCGTGATCCTGTGCGCCGCCGCGGCCGTCCGTTTCCGGCTCAAGCCATCCTCCTGAGCGGCCAAACCAAAGCCACCCAACCAAACCCGCCCAAGCAAGCCAGCCCAACCAAGTCAATCCAACCGACGGAAAGGACCTCCCATTTACATCCCCGCCCATTTCTCGGCCCGCCCGGAATCCCTCCGGAACCTCCTCGCCGCCCCCGGAGCCGCCAACCTGGTCACCGTGACGGACCAGGGCCTGCTGGCAACGCTGCTGCCCTTCGCCTACAACCCCGCGGTGGGGGAGCACGGTGCGCTGCAGGCCCACATGGCCCGGAACAACCCGCAGTGGTCACGTGTGCCCACCGGCGAAGCGCTCGCCATCATCCAGGGACCGGACGACTACATCTCGCCGTCGTGGTACGCCTCCAAGGCCGAGCATGGCCGCGTGGTCCCCACCTGGAACTACAGCACCGCGCACGTGTACGGCGAGCTGGTGGTCCATGACGACGCCGGCTGGCTGGCACGGCACGTCCGGCACCTGACGGCCCTGCACGAGGACGGCCGGGAGGAACCCTGGGCCGTGGACGATGCCCCGGAGAAGTTCATCGCCGGGCAGCTGCGCGCCATCGTGGGCGTGGAACTGGTGATCTCCCGGATCGAGGCGAAGGAGAAACTGAGCCAGAACCGCTCCGAAGCGGACGCCGAAGGGGTGGCGGCAGGCCTGCGGGCCAGCGGGCGGGAAGCCAGCGCGGCCGCCGTCGAACGCGCGCGCCCCTGAGCGGTGCCTGTGTCAGCCGGCGCGTTCCAGCAGCACCATCACCTCGTAGTGGGTGGTCTGTGGGAACATGTCCAGCACCCGTGCCCGGCGGGCGGTGTAGGAGGGGAGGGCAGCCAGGTCCCGTGCCAGCGACTGGGCGTTGCAGCTGGAGTACACCACGTGCTGCACGTCCGAGGATTCCAGCCAGCCGCACAGCTCCTTGCCGATGCCGCGCCGCGGCGGGTTCACGATCACCAGTTCCGGCGACTCCGCCGCCGCCAGGGCGAAGGCGGTGGCGTCGCCGGCCTGGAAGTCCATCCCCGCCAGGCCTGCCTCGGCGCTGCTGAGCCGGGCGGACACGATCGCTTCGCTGCTGGTTTCAATGCCGGTGACGGTGCGGGAGGGGGCGGCGCTGTGCAGGGCGAACCCGCCCACGCCGCAGTACAGGTCCCACACGGAGGCCGGCGCCAGTTCGTTGACCCACTCGCGGCCCTGCCGGTACAGGGCGGCCGCCATCGCGGTGTTGGTCTGGAAGAAGCTCTGCGGGCGGAGGTGCAGGTTGATGTCGTTAACCCGCATGTTAAGGGTGGACTGAGCGGTCAGCAGGATCTCCTGCTCACCCTCCAGCACGGCCTTGTGCTCCGGGAGCAGGTTGACCGAGACCACTTTGACCTGCGGCAGGGCGGCCAAGAGGTCCGGAAGGTGTTTCCGGATGCGGGGCACCGTCTGGTCCGAGCGGAGGACCAGGCGGAGCATCACCTCGCCGTCCGGGGACTCGGTGATGATGACGTGCTTGAGTTCTCCCGAACGGCGCGGAACATCGTACGGCGTCAGCCTCAGCCGGCGGATGAAGGTGGCCAGTACCGGGAAGCAGGCGAGCAGGCCGGGGGAGCAGACGCCGCACTTGCGCAGGTCCACGCCGTGGCCGTTCGCGTCGAGGATGCCGATGGTGGGGTTCTGGGCCGTCCCGCCGATCACCATCTTGGCTTTGTTGCGGAAGCCGGACTCCCGGCTGGCAACGGGCGGCAGCCACTCGATCGCGGTATGCCCGGACAGGAGGCCCTGGCAGTGCTGCTGCTTGCCGGCCAGCTGTTCGCCGTAGGGCCTGCCCATCTGGGTGCAGGAGCGGCAGGTGCCGGCATCAAAGTAGGAACAGCGCATGACTGGTCAAGTTTACCCGCTCGCCCTCCCGGCCACGACGCGAAGGCACGACGCCGGCACCCGGCGGAGTGCCGGCGTCGTACCTTTCAGCGCGATACCGCCAGGGCAAGGCAGACCGGCAGCACCGCAGCCGGTGAGGGGGCAACGGCCGCGGCTCCTGCTTCTTCCCCTGCCGAGCCGTAGCCCCAACCGGCGAAGACCGTGGGAATGCCGTGGACGGCTGCACCGGCCACGTCGTGGCTGCGGTCACCCACCATGAGCGGGGCGGAGACGTCCACCTTCGCTGCCCTCAGCCTGTCCAGCACTTCGGCAATCACATCTGCCTTGCTCCACCTGGCTTCCTGGTCCGAAGCACCGCAGACGGCGGAGAAATACTGGTCCATGCCAAACCGGCGGGCCATCCGGAGCGCCTGGTCTTCGGCCTTCGAGGTGGCAACCGCCATGGCTACGCCCGCACCATGGAGGTGTTCCAGCAGTTCGGTGATCCCGGCGTACGGAACCGACTGGTGTGCCCCGTGCTCCGCGTAAGCCTTCCGGTAATGCCGCAGCGCCCGCCGGGCGAGGAGCTCGTCGTGTCCCAGGTACTCGCGGAAGGACTCAAGCATGGGCGGCCCCACCAGCCGGACCAAGTCCCCGGCCGGTGGAACAGGCGCCCCCACGGCGGCAAGAGCCCGGGCCGCGCTCGCCGTCACCCCCGCCGCCGAATCCAACAGGGTCCCGTCCATGTCCAACAGCACGCAACTGAAGGCTCTGCGCTGGCTCTGGAGCGGCTGCTGCCGAAGTATCATCTCTGGTGTGCTTTCGTTCTGGAGCCGGGGCCGACTCGTGTCTGCTGTTGTGACGTCATGCGGTGAAGGGTGAAACATGGATCGGGCGAGTCTTGACCGGATCGACCAGGGCATCCTGGCGGAGCTGACCCGCAATGCCCGGATCAGCCACGCGGAGCTGGCCGCAAAGGTGATGCTGTCCCGCAATGCGGTCCGGCAGCGCATCGACAGGATGGAACGGCAGGGATACATCCAGGGCTACACGGTGGTGACCGGCGCCCCGGGGCACGGCACAGTTTCTGCCTTCCTGATGGTCTACCGGAAGGACAGGGTGCGCGGAGCGGACGTCATCGCCGTGCTGCAATCGATCCCGGAGGTGGTCCTGTGCGATGTGGTCAGCGGTGACTTTGACCTGCTGGTCCGGGTGGAAGCGCGGTCGCTTGAACGCATCCAGGAGATCTGGGAGCAGATAGCGGCCACGCCCGGCGTGACGGACACCGTGACGGCCATGACCCTGTCCAACTACATCCGGCGGGATGCGGCAGCGAAGCCGGACCAGCCGGGAAACGCTCCCGGCCAGGCTTCGCTTCCGGTGGTCAGCCCAGGCGCTTGATGCACACCACTTTGGGCTGGGTCATCTCCTCATAGGCGAACCGGACTCCTTCCCGGCCAAGGCCGCCGTACTTGGAGCCTCCGAACGGCATGCCGTCGAAGCGGTAGTCCGATGAGTCGTTGACCATGACGCCGCCTGCGTCAATGCGGCCCGCGGCGTCCAGGGCAGTGTCCAGCGATCCGGTGAAGATCCCGGCGTGGAGGCTGAAGTCGATGGCGTTGGCGGTCCCCACGGCTTCGTCGAAGGTTGTGAAGGGTTGCAGCATGACGACCGGTCCGAACACCTCCTCCGTCCACAGCCTGCTGCCGGCGGGCACTTTCTCCAGGACCGTCGGATGCAGCACGTTGTTGTCCCTGGTGTTGCCGGCGAGGACTGCGGCGCCGGAGGCAACCGCCGCCCGGATCCTGGCCTGGAGCTGATCCACGGCGGCGGAACTGATCATGGGACCGACGTCGGTCGCTTCCTCGGCGGGGTCGCCCGCGACCAGCCGTGACGTCTCCTGCAGGAAGCGCCGACGGAACTCGTGGTACCGGGAGGAGGCAACGAGGATGCGCTGAACCCCCACACAATTCTGGCCCGCTGCCCAGAAGGCGCCGGAGACGCAGGCTGGAACGGCAGCATCCAGGTCGGCGTCATCCATGACGATGACCGGGGCGTTCCCGCCAAGGTCCATCGACAGCTTCTTCAGGCCTGCGGTCCCGGCGATGGCCTCGCCGGCCGCGAACCCGCCGGTGAAGGACACCATGCGGACCTCCCGGCTCCGTACGATCGCCTCCGCCACGTCCCTGTCCCCGTGGACCACCGTGAGGATGCCGGCGGGCAGGCCGGCTTCGGCGAAGACTTCGCCGAGCAGTTGCGCGGACAGGGGCGTCAGCGCGGATGGCTTGAGGATGACGGCGTTGCCTCCGGCGATTGCCGGGCCCACCTTGTGTGCCACCAGATTAAGGGGGTCGTTGTAGGGGGTGATGGCCGCAATGATGCCCAGCGGTTCCCGTGAGTACCACCCCATGCGGTCCTCGGAGCCTTCATAGGAGTCAAAGGGAATGAGTTCGCCGGCGTTCCGGCGTGCCTCCACGGCGGACAGGCGCAGGGTGTTGACTGCCCGCAGCACCTCCTTGTGTGCCTGGCGGATGGTTTTGCCGCTCTCTGCTGTGATGGTCTGGGCGAATTCGGCCCGCCGCGCGTCCATCAGTGCGGCAGCCGCGTCCAGCAGCTTTCCCCGGTCATGGCGGGACAGGGCGCGTGCCTGCTCCGCCCCGGACCTGGCAGCCCGGACAATCGCGTCCACGGACTCCGCCGGGGTCAGGGCCACTGCTCCCACCACCCGGCCGTCGTAGGGGCTGAGCACTTCCCGGAACCCGGCCGATGCGTGATCCAGCGGCGAAAGGGTTGATTCACGCATCTGCAGCCACCGGCTTCCGTGCGGAATGCATGGCGATGATGTCGGACAGCAGGGCGTACGCTGTCTCCAACCGCCCGGCCCCCGGTCCGGACACCGTCACCGGGCCGAGGAGATCGGTATTAAAGGACACTGCATTGTTGGCACCCGAAACCCCGGCGAGGCCGTGGGCCAGGGGGAGCGCCACGGGGGCAACTCCGGCGGTGATGCTTCCGTCCAGGTTCCGCCGCGCGGAGCCCACCAGTTTCCACCGCCGCCCCTCGTTCCTGGCGCGACTGATGTCCTCGGGCGACAGTGTTGAGATTCCTTGGCGCTGCACATCCGCCAGCGTGATGTCCGCACCCAGCAGCTCATTGGCGAGGATCAGGACTTTCAGCTGGACGTCGTGGCCGTCGATGTCGGCCGTGGGATCCGCCTCGGCGTATCCCCGGGCCTGGGCTTCGAGGACCGATTCCTCGAAACTGAGGCCCTCTTCCATCCTGCCCAGGACATAGTTGCTGGTGCCATTGAGGATGCCCTCAAAGCTATGGAGCACCAGTCCGGGGAACAGTTGTTTGGCCAACCGGATGACGGGTGTCCCGCTCATCACCGCGCCCTCGAATTCGAAATGCAGCCCTTTGAGTTTCGCGAGCCGGCTCAATTCCTGGCCGTGCAGGGCGACCGGGCCTTTGTTGGTGGTGCAAACGCTCTTTCCCGACTCCAGGGCCCAGCGGACGTGTGAAGCCGCAGGCTCGCCGTCTGCAGGGTTGGTGAAGGTTGCTTCGCAAATGATCCCGGCGGAGCAGGTGCGGATCACGCGCTCGTTGTCCGGGTCCGCTGACCCGCCGTGTGCTGCAAACGTCGCGGCGGCGGGATCCAGGCCCAGGGCCATGTCAAGATCGATTCCCCCGTCCTGGACCAGGGAACCCAGCCGGAGGTCCGTAATGGCAACCACCCTCAGGTCAAAGCCGAGGGTGCGGCCGAGCGCATCCCCTCTAGTGGCGATCAGTTCGGCGAGGGTCCGGTTGACGCCGCCGAACCCGATCAGCGCGATGTCGTAGGTGGTCATTGCTGCTCCCTTGATGTGGTTGTTGGTGCTCCCATCCTGTGCCCGCCGGGTGTCTGTTGAGGCATGTCCATCCGCTCTGCCGGGGAGGCGAAACGACCATCTGAAGGGCAAATCGACATACGGGGTAACAGCAATAAACGTGCAACATTCGCATTTGAATATGATTTTGATGACTAAAACTGCCGGTTTGTGTTACTTTCGTCACTGTCGACGCGCTTAGAGCTTCATGGACCGGCACCCGAACCGCGGCCGTCCTTCCGACCATCCCCCCACTGGAGGCACCTCTTGGAATCTTCGACCCCCCTCACCCTCAAGCCGGAGCCGGACGCACCGCCGTCAACGGAATCAGGGCTCCGCCGCTCCATGGGGCCCCGGCACCTTGTCATGATCGCCATGGGCGGCGTCATTGGTTCCGGTCTTTTCCTCAGCTCGGGTTACACCATTTCCCAGGCCGGCCCCCTGGGCGCCGTTCTCGCCTACCTCGTCGGTGCCTTCGTGGTTTACCTGGTCATGGCCTGCTTGGGGGAGCTCGCCATCGCCTACCCCGTCTCCGGTGCATTCCACATCTACGCTGCCCGGTCCATTGGTCCCGCCACGGGATTCGCCACCGCCTGGCTCTACTGGCTGTGCTGGGCGGTCGCCATCGGATCGGAGTTCACAGCCTCGGGCCTGCTGATGCAGCGCTGGTTCCCGGGCGTTGACGTCTGGGTCTGGTGCCTGGTCTTCGCCGCAACGTTGTTCGGCCTCAACGCTGTGTCATCCAAGTTCTTCGGCGAGTCGGAATTCTGGTTCGCCATCATCAAAGTGGGCGCCATCATCGGGCTCATCGTCCTGGGCGGGGCAGCCCTCATGGGCTTCCACCCGCTCAGCGGATCGGGCAACCATCCCTTCCTGTTCGAAAACTTCACCACAGACGGAGGGCTCTTCCCCAACGGTTTCACCGGCGTCCTGGTGACGGCGCTCGCAGTCTTCTACGCCTTCTCAGGCTCTGAACTGATCGGCGTCGCCGCAGGGGAGACGAAGGATCCCGCCACCAGCATTCCCAAAGCGATGCGCAGTACGGTCATCCGCCTCCTGGTGTTCTTCGTCGGAGCGATCGCCGTCATCGCCGCCACAATCCCGTACCAGGAAGTTGGGCTCGACGAGAGCCCGTTCGTGACGGTGTTCACGGCAACGGGTGTTCCCTTTGCCGCCGACGTGATGAATTTCGTCATCATCACGGCCCTGCTCTCTGCAGGCAACAGTGGCTTGTTCTCCTGCGCAAGGATGCTGTACTCCCTGGCCGACGAAGGCCACGCACCCCGGGCGCTTAAGAAGCTGACCAGCCGCGGCATCCCCCTGATCGCGCTCTCTGTGAGCATGCTCGGAGGGCTGGCCTCACTCATCAGCAGCGTGGTTGCCCCGGAGACCGTGTATCTGGTGCTGGTATCGGTAGCGGGCTTCGCAGTGGTGGGAGTCTGGATGTCCATCACCGCCTCGCATTTCTTCCACCGGCGGGCTTTTGTCCGGAACGGCGGGGACGTGGCCACGTTGTCCTACCGCGCGCCGCTCTTCCCCCTGGTGCCGGTCCTGGCGTTCACTCTCTGCACCGTCTCCCTGGTCGGCATCGCCCTGGACCCGGCCCAGGTGGCAGCACTGTATTTTGGCATTCCTTTCGTCGCCGCCTGCTACGGCTACTTCCACATCAGGTACGGGCGCCGGGCCGCAGCTGGGAAGACGGCGCAGGGCTAACCGTTTCCATGGCCTGGCGCGGACGGCCCAACGTCCGCGCCAGGCCATCGCCGTGCCCGGGACCGGGTTGCTTCCACCTGATTGCTGTATGGCGGTGGGCAGGGCTGAGCACGTGTGAGGATAGGCTGGTTGCCGGTCGGAAGGAGCAGCAGGGTGGATAACTCCCCGGAGGCGTCGTCACTGGCGCAGGGACTGCGGATAGTGCGCCTGGTCATTGACCGGGAAAAGGCGGGGAAGCAGCTCATGGGTGTCTCCCAACTGGCCGCGGAGCTGGACATGGACCAAAGCCGCGTCTCCCGTTTGACCCAGGAGCTTTGTGAGCTTGGCCTGCTGGAGCGCCGCGAACGCGGCCCGTTCCGCGTCGGGACCGGCTTCTTCGGCCTTGCCGCCACCCTCAATACGGGGTGGATCCGGCATGCGGCGGCGGAACTGGAGGCACTGGTGGCCACTACCGGGCTGCGCGCCCGGGTCTCGGTCCGCGACGGTTACCGGGTCATCCTCCTCCTGGCATCCAGCAACGATTCGCAGGCGGGCAGCTTCGTCCAGCCCGGCATGGTGACGCCCGTCTGGTGTACCGGATCGGGCAGGGCGCTGTTGTGGGACCATAAGCGGCGGGGGTTTGAAGCTTTGCTTTCCGACGTGAACTTTGTTGGCGTCGGTGGTCCCGGCGCCCCGCATTCCTGCGCGGAGGCCTGGGAACTCATGGCCAAAGACAGGCCCCATGGCTTCGTTGTTGCCAACGAGGAATTCGAACACGGCGTCGTCGAGGTGGCCGTGCCTGTCCGGGATCCGGGCGGTGGGATCGTCGCTTCGCTGAGTGTGCTGGGCGGACAGCCGGACGTGGGTCCCCGCGCAGCGGATTTGGCGGATGTGCTCGCGGAGGCCGCGGCGAGGCTCGGTTCGGTCCATCCCGGACCGGAGGGGTAGGCGGCCCTTAGGCGTGGCTGTCCGGAGACCGCCATCCCAGCATGCCTTCCAGCCAGCGGCCCTGGCGGACGAGCGCTTCGGCGTGCCGGGACCGGCTGGGTTCAAGGCGGCCCTTCAGGCCCACCACCTGCAGGGCCGCCACCACGTCGCCCCTGAAATCCCTGATGGGTACGGCCAGCGAGTAGAGCCCGGGCTCCGCTTCCTCGTCGACGATGGAGTAGCCGCGGACCCGTGCGTTCCTGAGCCGTGCCAGGAAGTCCTCGACGTCCGCGGGGGTGTTCGGGCCGTGCTGCTGGAACTGGACGCCCGCGAAGATTTTGCGGACATCATCGTCCGGAGTCTCCCACAAGAGTGCCTGCCCGGCATCGCTGCAGTAGGCGGGGTAGGGCCGGCCCAGCCACGAGCCCACCAGCCGGCTGCTCGCCGGGACGCATTCGCCCACCGTTACGGTGCTCCTGCCGCTGAGGACACCCAGGAAGCACCCCTCATCAGTCTCCCTCGAGAGGCCTTCCAGGGCAGCGGTCCCGTCGGTTGCCAGCCGGCGCCGGGTCAGCAGGAGGGCGTCGGTCAGGACGCTCCAGTCCAGGGCGAAGGTCCGTTCGGGGGTTCTTCGCAGGAAACCTTCCTGTTCTGCTGTCCGCAGACTCCGGGAAACCTGGCTTCGGTCCCTGCCCAGGTCCGCAGCGATCTCTGCCACCGTGCCGCCGGGGAGGCCACGCAGGTGGCGTTCCCCGGCCGCCAGGACGGCTTTGACGCCCCGACCCATGCTTGAAGTCCTCGACATGGTCCGAGTCTAGAGGACCGTCCGCCCGGGTCAGGAGATGGCGAAGACGCGGGCCGGGAAGCCGCTTCCTTCGGAGGGCTTGGCCCAGCTGGCCACGATTGCGGCACCCGATTCAGGGAGGCCGGACAAATCAGCCATCAGTTCTATCTGCCAGCGGTCCTTCGCCAGGACGTAGGTTTCCAGGCCAAAGTCCCCGCGCGAGGTTGCCAGCCCCGGATCGGTGTCCGTTTGCTCGTGCCCGATGGCCGAAACCGAACGTTCCTCCACCAGGAAGGACAGCACCTCACGGGACCACCCGGGAGTGTGGCTGACTCCGTCCGCATCCTTGTTGGCCATGGCATCTCCGTCCGGCCACCGCGAGCTCCAGCCGGTCCGCAGGGCAACGAAGCATCCAGCGGGGATTCTTCCATTCCGGTCTTCCCATCCGTGCACGTCCCGCAGGGTGGGGGTTGCATCCGGATCCCGTTCCACCCGCCGGGTGATGTCCAGGACCACAAGGGGAAGGATCATGTCCTGGACTGGAATCCGGTCAAGGGTGCGTCCACCCCGGATGAAGTGGGATGGCGGGTCCACATGCGTGCCCCACTGGCCAACGATCGAATACCGGTGGGCCGTAAAACCGTCGCCCCTTTCAAGGTCGAAAAGCGCCTCCCGGTTTTCGTCCGGAAAGGCGGCGAAACGGGGCTGGCCCGGGTGGAAGGCGTGCGTGAGGTCCGTGAACGTCCTTCCTGCCAGGGCGGATTGAAGCACGGGCCAGGCGGCAGTGGTGGTGAGCGTCATGATGCTGCCGCCGAGGGGGTCTTGCGGCGCAGGCTGCCGGCCACGCGCACGGGACCGGTCACCTCGATGACGGGCAGTTCCCACGGGTGGATGGCCACCAATTCCTGCATGGCCCGTTCCAGGACCGCCTCATCCAGGGCGGCATCAAAATAGGTGGTGAACACGAACGTGGGGGAGAGGGTCTGTTCGCCCACCCTGCCGAGTGTGGGTGACGCCCCTTCGCCGCACGAGAATCCTTCGAATCCGATGCCGGATTCGAAGACGTGCTTGTAGTTCCCGAAATCACCGAGGTCCGGGTGCTGCTCAACGGTGTGCAGGAGTTCAGCCAGCCCCGGATCCTGCTGGACGGCGTTGGCATCTCCGGCTGCTATCCGGCCGAAGGTTTCCGCACTGATGGGCCAGTGGACCCGTAGCTTGCGGACACTGTTCAGGTGCACACTCACGAATATTCCTCCTGTGATGGTCGTTGCTGCAGTCATCGTGGCACACGGTGATATGCATTAAAAGCATGGAAACTTGTCTATAATGAATAAAACAGCCCCCAAGCAACCGGAGTTGCGATGCCTACCCGCCGTTCCCTGTCCACCCTGCTTGAAGCCGGCGCAGGCCTGGTAGCCGACGGCGCCCTGGCCACCGAGCTCGAGCGCCGCGGCTGCGACCTGAACGATCCCCTGTGGTCCGCCAAGGTCCTCCTGGAGCAGCCCGGCCTGATCAGGGATGTCCACCGCGACTACTTTGCTGCGGGGGCAAACATCGCCACCACCGCCAGCTACCAGGCCACCCCCCAGGGTTTCGCGGCGCGTGGCATCAGTGCAGAGGCTGCGCTGGAGCTGGTTGCCCTCTCGGTCCGGCTGGCGGATGAAGCACGGCGGCAGCATCTGGCGGATCACCCCGGCTCCGCGGCGCTGCTGGTTGCCGGTTCCGTAGGGCCATACGGCGCCTACCTTGCGGACGGCTCCGAATACCGGGGGGACTACGTCCTGACCGCCCAGGAGTTCCAGGACTTCCATGCTCCGCGCGTCGCCGCCCTGGTCAACGCCGGCGTGGACGTCCTGGCGTTTGAAACGCTGCCCTCCTTCGCCGAAGCGGAGGCCCTCCTGGCACTTGCCCGGGAACACGGCGTCGACAGCTGGTTTTCCTTCTCCCTGCGCGACGGCGGCCACATCAGCGACGGAACCCCGCTCGGCGACGTTGCCCGGCTCCTCAACGGGCAGCCGCATGTTGCCGCCCTGGGGGTCAACTGCGTGCCGCTCGGCCTGGTCAGTCCGGCGCTCGCGGCATTGCGCCTGCACACGGACAAGCCGCTGGTGGCCTACCCGAACTCCGGGGAAACCTATGATCCCGGTACCAAAACGTGGAACCAGGGGGAGAGCAAGGGCGATTCCGCAGGGGGATCAGCGCCGGCAAGCCTCGCCGCCGGTGCCGCCGGCTGGCGGGAACGGGGTGCCCGGATCCTGGGCGGCTGCTGCCGCACCACGCCCGCTGACATCGCCAGGCTCGCCGGGAAGGCATAGCCGCCGGGAACACGGCAGTCTCCGCAGGTGTTAAGACCTATGGAGAAACGAACGATGGACAACAGAACTTACACAGCACTTGTAGTACCGGCCAGCAATTCCGAACCCATCCGGATCGAGCAGGTCGCAGCGGACCTCCAGGCTCTGGAGGCCCTGGTGGGCGGGCCGCTGGAATCGGTGATCCGCGGGGACTGGCACGTCTACCTCAACGCGGAAAGCGTCACCACGCTCCTGCCCGTCAACGTCCGCGCCGGCCAGCTCATGCACGAATGTGGCCTGGACCTGAACGGGATCCGCGGCACCGCCGTCTTCCTGGGCCGCGGCGACCACGGAGCCGAAGCGGATATCCCGGACCACCTGGCCAGGCTGGCAGAAGAGCTCTTCGGCGCCCCGCTGGCTGCCTGAGGCTAGTCCTTGCGCACACCATAGGTGCTGAGGACGTTGCCCTTGCTGGTGGTCGACTGGTCCTGCAGCACCAGGCGCGTCAGCGGGTCGCCGTCCTCGAACAGCCTGCGGCCGCTGCCCGCGATGACCGGGTGCGTCATCAATGTCAGTGAATCCAGCAGCCCGGCGAACAGCAGTTCCCGGGTCACGGAAATGCTCCCGCAGACGGCAATCTCACCGCCGTCGCGCTCTTTCAACCCGGCGATGAACTCCTCAAGCGGCGCGTCCATCAGCTGCGAGTTCTGCCACTCCAGCGGCCCCGTCAGCGTCCGCGAAGCCACGAACTTTTCCACGGGGTTGATGAACGCAGCGAAGTCCTGGTCCTGCGGGGCGGTGGGCCAGTAACCGGCCCACTCCTGGTAGCTGACGCGGCCCAGGACAACCGTGTCCACCTCGTTCATCATCCTGGTCATGCCCTGGCCGAGCTCATCGTCGAAGCTGTCGAACTGGAACTTGAAAGGCTCGGACACCACCCCGTCCACGGAGTGGAACAGGCCGGCAGTGACTTTGCGCATGGGAACCTCCAAAGGTGTGGGCAAGACAGGCTTTACGGTATTCGCCGGATCGCCTTCCGGGAAGGGTTTCGGCCCGCTTTCCGGCCCGGGATTCCGGACGACGGCGGGTGGCCGCGTTAGCTTGATCACTCGCCGTGTCGTCTTGCGCGGTTTCGTGCCGGCCCGGCCCCATACTTGTCTTGAACGGTTGTTGCCGTCCCCCCGGCCAGGCAGGAGGAAGTGCATGGAAACCCTGAAAAAAGTCGTGACCAACCAGTATTTCCCTGCCGGCGCCGTGCTGACCGCCGTGCTGCTGTTCTGGGTTGTGGGCATGCTGGGCGGCCTGTCGCTGCTGAACAACAACCAGCCGCCGCTGACCACCCTGACGTGGATGCTCTTCGTCTACGCCGCCGCCGTACTGACCCCCCTCGCGGGGCTGCTGGCCGGCGCCGACCTGGTCCGCCGCTGGCGCCGCAACCGCGCCGCCGCCCCGGCAAAGGCAACCAGTGCCGGACCTGCCGCTGGCTCCCTCAGCGAGCAAGCGCCGTCGGCCCCCCATGACCAGGCTGCCCAGGGTGTCCCGGCATCTTCCCCCGCAGCCGCTGCATCCTCCACGCCAACCCCCGCTGAGCCGCCGGCCACCCAGCCGAAGCCGCAGCGCCCGGGCCGCAAGGAAGCTGCCTAAGTCCTAGCTCCTGCTAGCGGTCCTTGAGGGCGTGCAGTGCCTCTTCCGCGTGCTGCAGGGCCTGGCCAAGCCGGTCACCGGGCTCCGGCAGCGAGAACAAAAACCCCTGCAGCGAATCGCACTCCAGCGCCGTCAGGTAGTCCGCCTGCGCCGCCGTCTCAATCCCTTCCGCGGTGACGGTCAGGCCCAGGCTGTGCGCCATGTTGATCATGGAACTGAGGATGGGCAGCCGCTCGTTGCCGGTCCTGACCATGGACACGAAGGTCCGGTCGATCTTGACCGTATCCACCGGCAGGTCCTGCAGCCTTCCCAGCGATGAATAGCCGGTGCCGAAATCATCCAACGCCACCCGGGCGCCGGCGTCCCGCAACCTGCTGAGCTGCTGGATCAGGCTGCAGTCGGCGTCGAAAAATACACTCTCGGTCACTTCCAGGACCAGCTGGTAGGGAGCCACGCCGCTGGCTTCGGCCAGCCGCAGGACTGTCTCGGCGAAGTCCGGTTCCTGCAGCTGCACGCCGGAGACGTTCACGGCCAGGGACCGCGACGGGTCCCCGCTGAGCCACCGGGCCAGCTGCACCATGCCGGAGGCCATGACCTCGGCCCCGATTTCGCCGATCAGCCCGGTGCGCTCGGCGAGCGGAATGAAGATCGACGGCGGCACGCGTTCGCCGTCCCGGTCCCACCGGGCCAGCGCTTCCAGCTGGACCACCTGACCCCGGCGGTGGGACACTATCGGCTGGAAGTCCACGGTGATCTCACCGCGGGACACTGCCAGCTGCAGTCCGCTTTCCATGTGTGTGCGCTGCACCAGGGCCTGCATCATGTCCGGGTGGAACCGCAGGAACCGGTTCTTTCCCGCGGCCTTGGCGGCATACATGGCGATGTCGGCGTGCCGGAGCAGCTCGGACGGGCCAACGCTGTCCTGGCCCAGCGAGGCCACTCCAAGGCTCAGGCTGGGACGGAGGACCGTGCCGGCGATGGTCACCGGGACGTGCAGGCAGCGCACGATGCACGCGGCGATGGCGTCGGCGTCAGGGCACGCGGTCATGAGCACCACGAACTCGTCGCCGCCCAGCCGGGCCACCACATCGGCGGTGGGGACGCAGCCGCGGAGGCGGCGCGCCACTTCCACCAGCATGTCGTCGCCGGCCTGGTGGCCGAGGATGTCGTTGACTTCCTTGAAGTCGTCCAGGTCAAGGAGCAGGACATCCACCGTTTTGAGCCGGGGTGCCTGCAGGGCTTCCGCCAGGGCATCGTTGAACACGGCGCGGTTGGCGAGTCCGGTGAGCGGGTCCTGGAATGCCATGGCGCGCAGTTTCTCAGCCTGGATGGCCAGGTCCATCATGGCCCTGTGTGCCTGTTCCTGGGCTGTGCGCCGCAGCGTCACGTCACGGAAGCTCCACACCCGGCCCACAATCCTGTCGCCCACCCGCTGCGGCCGGGAATAGCGTTCCAGCGTGCGGCCGTCACGCAGCTCCACCACATCGTGGCTTTCGGCTGCCGCGTCCTCCTGCACTTCCCCCAGCCGCGCGGTGAAGGCCACAGGGTCTGCCACCTGCGCAATGACCAGGCGCAACGCGGGCTCATCGCTGTCAGCGTCCATGATCTCGGGCGGCAGGTTCCACATGGAGAGGAATTGTTCGTTGAATCCGGCCACGCGGCCGTCATTGCCCATGACCAGGATTCCGTCGGCGGTGGATTCCAGCGTTGCCGTCAGGAGCGACATGGCCTCGCGCAGGCTGGCATCCGCTGCCTTGCGGTGCGCCGTCCCCCTGGCCGAGAGCATCAGCCGCGCAGCGGTTCCCTCAGCGCCCGCGTCAGGAGTGGCAGCGTCTTCCGGGTGGGGGAGGAGTGCCGCGGCCAGTTCCACCGGGAACCCGGTCCCGTCGCCGCGCAACCCGGTGACCTCCAGCGGCTGCGGGTACTCATCCGGCCGGCGGAGCAGCTGGTGGAGCAGGGCTGCCACCTCATCGCGGAAGCCCTCTGCGATCAGCAGCCGGTGATCCAGCCCGGCGAACTTATCCTGGTCCAACCCAAAAAGCCGTGCCGCCGCAGCGTTGGCCGCCTGGACAGTGCCGTCCGCCGCCAGGGCGAGCAGAGCATCGGGACTTGCATCCATCGCCACGCCAAAAGAATGTAATGCCACATTGTTGTCACGGCCGAAAAAACCGGTCATTACACCACCCCTTCGCCATCATAAAGGCCGTCCCCGGAAATTGGGCGGGAAAGGCGGACTTCAATTTGTCCGGGGACACCGTGGGGGGGAACATAAAAGACGCCGGACCCGATGTGGGTCCGGCGCCTCTTACTGATGAATTAGGCGAAAGCGGCTACACCCGGCGGCCACTGCGGTTGGTCACGGCACCGTAGATCAGCAGTACGATGATCGAGCCGAGGATTGCCAGCAGCCAAGTCCTGATGTCGAAGAACTCAGCCAGTCCACCGCCGAAGATCAGCGATCCGATCCAGCCGCCGAGGATGGCACCCACGACGCCGAGGACCATGGTGATTACCCAGCCGCCACCTTGGCGGCCCGGCAGGATGGCCTTTGCAATGGCTCCAGCAATCAGGCCCAAAATGAGAAATCCGATAATGCCCATGTTGCCACTCCTTGTCAGTCAGTTGTGCCGGGCCCCCATTTCCGGTTCCATCATTCAATCAGCAGGCTTACTACTCTGCAAGACTTTGATTATCACAGGATGACTGTCAGTTTTAGCCGGGAATGCCGGCCTTTTATCCGGGCAGGCACCGGAATGACCCGGCTTTGCGCTTTCGGCCGGGTGTTCGCCGCCTTTAATGTGCCCCTTGGGGCGAAACAGCCAGGCACGCGGGATTGCTGCCACCGCCGATAGGATGGCTAGTCCCGAAACAGATCAAGGAGCACAGCCATGCGCCGTCAGACTGCCAGGCCGCGTGCCATCTTCCTCGACATCGACGGCACCTATGCCGACCATGGGTTGGCCCCCGAGGCGCACGTGGAAGCCGTGCGCACCGCCCGGAACCTGGGCCACCGCGTCTTCGTGTGCACCGGCCGGCCGCTGTCCATGGTTCCCGGCCATATCCTGGACACCGGGTTCGACGGCACCATCACCGGGGCCGGCGCCCGGGTGGAGGTCAACGGCGAAGTGCTCAAGGATGCCCGGTTCGAGCCGGCCCTTGGCGCACGCATCGTGGAGACCCTCGACGCGCACGGCGCCGCCTACATCCTGGAAGCGCCCGAAGCGCTGCACGGCCGGACCGGGGTGGACCGGCGGCTGAGGGAAGTCCTGGGCCCCATCTTCGCGGGCCGCCCGCAGCATGACGGCGTCCTCAGCACCGACGTGGACCCGCTGGAGGACATCCTCGGTCCGATGCAGTACAGCGATGACCTGCGCGGGACCTCCTACGCCAAAATCTCCTGCTTCGACTCACCGGTGCCGCTGGGCCGCCTGCTGGAGACGTTCGGCCCGGAGGTGGGGCTGATCCCGAGCTCGCTGTCGGCGCTCGGTGAGCGCGCCGGGGAGATCTTCATGGCGGGCATCCACAAAGCAGTGGGCATCCAGGTGGTGGAGGCCCATCTGGGGCTGGACCGGGCAGACATCGTGGCCATCGGCGACAGCGCCAACGACATCGAGATGCTTGAGTACGCCGCGGTGGGCATCGCCGTGGAAGGCGGCCATCCCGCCGTTCTCGCGGTGGCGGACAGGGTCACTGCCGCCCCGGCCGGCAACGGCGTTGCCCTGGCCTTCGCCGAACTGGGGCTCCTGCAGTAGGCGTCCAGGCTGGACGTCAGCGTGCGGCCACCGCTGCCAATGCCCCGGCACGGCTGCCAAGGCCGCGCACCAGCCAGCCTTCCTCCTGCCATGCCGCCGCGTCCAGTGCGTTCCGCGCGTCCAGGACCACCCGCCGTCGTACGAGCGCCCCCGCGGTGGCGGGACAAAGCTGCCGGTATTCGTCCCACTCGGTGAGGAGCAGCACCAGTTCGGCGTCCTCGAGTGCCCGCCGGGTGGATGCCTCGAAGCGGAGGCGGGGGTAGCGCCGCCACGCCTGGTTCACTGCCTTGGGGTCGGTGACGGTGACGTGCGCGCCGGCAGCGGCCAGCCGGTCCGCCACGTCGAGCGCGGGGGAGTCCCGGATGTCGTCGGTGTCGGGTTTGAAGGAGGCGCCAAGGACCGTGACGGAACGGCCCGCCAGGATGCCGCCGCACAGCTCCGCGGCGAGGCTCACGGTCCGTTCCCGCTGGCCGAGGTTGACCGAATCGACCAGGCGCATCCAGTCCTCCACCGCGGGTACCCCCAGCGCGGCCGCCTGGGTGCGGAAGCTGCGGATGTCCTTGGGCAGGCACCCGCCGCCGAAACCCAGCCCCGCATGCAGGTAGCGGCCGCCGATCCTCGGGTCCAGCCCCATCGCTTCGCCCAGTTCCGTCACGTCCGCGCCGGCAGCATCGCACAGCCCGGCCACGGCGTTGATGAAGCTGACTTTGGTGGCCAGGTACGCGTTGGCAGCCGACTTGATGAGCTCCGCCGTGGCGAAGTTGCACACCAACCGGGGGATCCCGGCCGCCAGCAGCGGCTCATACACCGCATCCAGGGCGGCCGTCACGCCCAGCGGCGCGCCGGTTGCCGGGTGAAAGGCGGCGGCCCGGCCGCCGGGCACGCCGTAGACCAACCGGTCCGGCACCAGTGAGTCCTTCACCGCCGTGCCCTGCCGCAGGAACTCGGGATTCCAGCCCAGCAGCACGTCGGCCCGGGGCGCCAGGATGCCGCGCAGCAGGTCCACCGTCCCCACGGGGACGGTGGATTTGCCCACGACGACGGCGCCCGCGGCCAGGTGCGGCAGCAGCGCTTCCATGGCGGAGACAAGGAAGGTGAGGTCGGCGGCGTCGGATGTTTTGTCCTGCGGCGTTCCCACGCAGAGGAAGTGCACCTGGGCGCCCCTGGCGTCCGCCGGGTCCGTGGAGAACCGGAGCCGGCCTGTCTGGTGCCCGTCGCGGAGGAGTTCGTCCAGCCCAGGTTCGTGGAAAGGCGCCACACCCGAGGCCAGCTGCCGCACCTTGGCGGCATCGACGTCGATGCCCACCACGCTGTGGCCCATGGACGCCAGGGTGGCGGCGTGGACCGCGCCCAGGTAGCCGCAGCCGATCACGGAAATCTTCATAGTTGCGCCCCCCTGGCGTCGGTTGCGGGCTGCGGCAGGGAAGCCGAAGCCGTCACCTCGTCGTAGTGCTGGACAAGTTCCGTGCACAGCGCCGGCCAGGTCCTGTCCTGGACTGAGGCGTGTGCCGCCGCAGCGAATGCCCGGCGCTTGGCGTCGTCGCCCACCAGGTCCTGCACCCGGGCGCGCATGGCGGACAGGTCACCCGGTTCATAAAGCCAGCCGGTCTGCGAATTCCGTACCAGGTCCAGCGGGCCGCCCCGCCCGGTAGCCACCACGGGAACGCCCGACGCCATGGCCTCCTGGATGGTCTGGCAAAACGTTTCGAATTCGCCGGGATGGACGAACAAATCGAAGGAGGCAACCGCCCGGGCCAGGTCGTCCCCGTCCAGGAACCCGGTGAACACGGCGTCCGGGAGCGCCGCCTCCAGTGCACCGCGCTGCGGACCGTCGCCCACCACCACCAGCCGGGTGCCCGGCATGCCGCTGAGGGCGGCCAGGTCCTCAACCTGTTTCTCCACCGCGAGCCGGCCCACGTAGCCGATGATCCGTTCGCCGTTGGGGGCCACCGAGGCCCGCCAGCCGTCGTCGCGCTTTCCGGGCGAGAACCGCGCCGTGTCCACCCCGCGGCGCCACATGCGCACCCGCGGGATGCCCCGGCCGCGCAACTGGTTCAGCGCGAACGTGGAGGGCACCAGGGTGCGCGTTGCCAGCAGGTGGATGTTCTCCACCCGGCTCCAGGCCCAGTTTTCCAGGAAGGGCACGCCGTAGCGTCCGGCGTAGCTGGGAACCTCGGTCTGGTAGACCGCAACGGTGGGAATGCCCAGCTGGCCCGCTGCCTGCGCGGCCCGCCATCCCAGCACGAACGGCGAGGCCAGATGCACCACGTCGGGCGCGTAGTCGGCAAGGATTCGCTTGACCCGGTACACACCCCCCAGTGCCACCCGCACGTTCGTGTAGCCGGCTAGCGGAACCGCGGGAAGCCGGTGGACCACCGCTCCCTTGACGCGGCCGGGCTCCTCGCCGTCATGCGAGGAGGGTGCGATGACCAAAACCTCGTCGCCACGCTCTTGGAGATGATCCAGGACACGCAGGATGGAGTGCGTGACGCCATTCATCAGCGGCAAAAATGATTCGGCAACGATTGCGATCCTCACCCCTCAACCGTGGGCGTCTTCCTTGAAATGGCGGGGGAGGAAGCATGACCCGCAGGAAAAGGCCGGGTGAACAACTGGCCCCGGCCGCCAAAGAAAATTACTAAGTAGGCTTGGCATTCGATGCTAAGCATGCTTACGGTAGTAGGGCAGTCAGCGCAGAGCCTCAAGCAGCCGGGGCGTAAGCCGGGCACCCGTCCAAGCCGTGTCCGGGACATCCAGAGCTGGCAGGCCCAGTGCAACGACATATCCAAGGAGAGTCATGCTCAACAGGGAAAATCTTGAAGACCTGCTCAACCGCAGCGGCAACGTGGTGGGATCCGACGGCGCCAAGATCGGCTCGATCGGACAGCTGTACGCAGACGATGACACCGGTGAGCCTACGTGGGTCACGGTCAAGACCGGTCTCTTCGGCACCTCCGAGTCCTTCGTGCCTGTCGAGGGTGCGCACAGCCAGGGTGACGACCTGGTTGTTCCGTACACGAAGGAGCACGTCAAGGACGCCCCCCGGGTCGATGCGGATGGACACCTCACCCCGGAGGAAGAGGACAGGCTGTACACCCACTACGACCGCGGCGCCCGGACCTACACCGAGGCGACCTCCGACAGGGACCGCGACGTTGACCTGCAGGGCGACGCCGACCTGAACGCCGGAACCCCTACGGCCGGCATCGGCGCGGACCGCGACACCTACGACCGCAACGAGGCTGCCCGCGGAACCGTTGGCCGCGACACCTCCGGCCCCACCACGGACGACGCCATGACGCGCTCCGAGGAACAGCTGCACGTGGGCAAGGAACGGGAAACCACCGGCCGTGCACGGCTGCGGAAGTACGTCACCACGGAGAACGTCACCAGGACCATCCCGGTGGAGCGCGAGGAAGTCCGGGTCGAGCGCGAACCGATCACGGATGCCAACCGCGGTGCCGCCCTGGATGGACCCGCCATCAGCGAAGAAGAGCACGAGGTGGTCCTTCACGAGGAGCGCCCGGTGGTGGAGAAGGAAGCCGTCCCGGTGGAGCGGGTCCGGCTGGACAAGGACGTGGTCCGCGATGACGTGACCGTCAACGAGGAAGTCCGCAAGGAAAACATCGAAACGGACGGCGGCGGCCGCCGCTGACCCGGGCGGGGCTTCGGCCCTGGCCCGCGGGCAGCTGGTTGATCCAGCGCCCCTGACACGGTGAACGGCGCCGGGATCCCCTTGGGGCTCCCGGCGCCGCGGTCGTTTAAGGTGCTGGTGCAGCCGCGCCCAGGGCAGTGGCTGCACCAGCCAGTAGGACGAATATCTTCAGAACTTACGGTTCATCTCTCATTCGCGGCTCCTGTTTTCCCGGCTTACGGAATCCGGGCCGTTCGCCGGGGCCCGCCACATCCGGCGGCCCAGCGGAAAGCGCAGTACGTCCTCGGCGGACGCTGGGTGCTGGTTTCCCACAATTTTACGTCCGTGCCCGGGAAAAAGCGCCTCGGGGCAGGGCATTTGATTGATGTCCAATACCGCCCCTGAGCCTGTCGTTCGCGGGCAGCCGGCAGCCGGCGTGACACCATGGAAGACGATGAAACTGCGCGCTGATCAGACCGGAGACCGTGGCCTTCCCATGCCGTTGTGGCTGCAGGGTGCCCTCGAAACGGCGCAGGCGGCCATCATCTCCGCGCTGGTGGTGGTGGCGCCCATCGTTGCGGTCTGGGCCACCGCCGGTTTCCAGAACGGCCAGTTCGAGGTCCTGGCCCGGCTGGCGGGACAGTCCTGGCTCCTGGTCCACGGTGTTCCGCTGGAGCTTTCAGGCGCTGGATCCGGCGCGGCCACCCACGGCGGTTCCGACGTCCTGAGCCTGATTCCCCTTGGCCTGACGCTCATCCCATTCCTCCTTGCCTGGCGTGCCGGCCGCCGCCTCGCCCGGGCGTCCTATACTGACCAGCTCTGGCAGGCCCTGTTGGGCTCGTGGGCTGTCTACGCCGCATTCGGCATGGCCACCGGGTTCGTCTGCCGCACGGCCGACGTCGGAATCAATCTTTGGTACGCCATGCTGGTTCCGCTCGTGCCGTACGGGCTCGGCATGGTGGTCGGGGCCCGGAGGGAGGCAGGTTCCTGGAGCCGGCTTATCGGCGTCGACGCCGTGGACTGGATTTCCCGGACCAGCCAGCATTCCCGCTGGGCCGGATCGTATTTCGCCTCAGCGGCGAAGGCGGGTTACGTGGCGGTGGTTTCCGCGCTCACGCTGGCGGCGGTCCTGCTCGCGGCCGACCTGTTCATCCACTGGAACCTGGTGGTTTCCGTCTATGAAGCGCTCGACGCCGGCCCGGTGGGAGGTGCCGCCCTCACCATCGCGCAGCTTGGCTTCCTGCCCAACCTGGTGGTTTTCGCCCTCGCCTGGACGTCCGGGGCCGGCTTTGCCATGGGAGCGGGCTCCCAAGTGGGTCCGCTGGGCACGGCGGTCGGCCCGCTTCCATCCATCCCCGTCCTCGCCGCCATCCCGTCGGGACCGCTGGACTACGCCTTCGTGGCCATGATCGTCCCCGTGCTGGCAGGGGCCATGGCCGGATGGTGGTTTCTCCGGGAGGGCGAAAACCACTTCGACGAATGGCTCGCCATCAAGGTCCACGTCCGCTGGTTTACGGCGGCTGCCTCCACCCTGGTGCTCGGCCTGCTCGTCGGCGCGGCAGCCGGCCTGCTGACCATGTGCCTGGCGTGGCTTGCCCGCGGATCGGCCGGGCTGGGCCGCCTGACAGCCATCGGACCCGACCCGCTGTGGACGGCAGTGTGGGTGGCCGCCGAGGTGGGTGCCGGCGTCGTGATCGGGTACGCAGCAGGTCCCTGGCTCGAGCGGGAGAAACCCGCCGCCGCGGAACGCGAAGCGGAACTGGTCCACTAGGACGGCAAGGGTCAGAGTCCCTTGGGGCTGGAGGCAGCGTGGCTAGCGCACGCCGGTGGGCAGGACCTGCTGGAACTGCACCATGCACTCATGGGTGGCCCGGTCGGTCAGCGCCCTGCCCATGCAGGCCTGGTACTCGCGCACCTGATCGAACAGGACCATGGTGGTGACGATCAGCAGCACCATGACGGCTGCGACCACCAGTCCCGAAATGGTGCCGAAGAGAATCAGCCTGGATTCCTTCAGGCGCACGGCCCGCACCAGCAGGACGACGCCGAGGACCAGGGCGGCAGCCGTCAACACCGTGGCCAGCCACAGATAACCGACGTCCAGTTGGTACACGAAGAACGAACCGAGCACCGTGACGACGAACATGCGGAACAGGGTGTGGGTCGTGGCGAGCGAGGCCCTGGCTGCGTCGCTGAGCGGGGGCTTAACCCGTTGCGGCCCGCTGCGGCCCGGTTCGCTGTTCATGTTTTCCAGCGTACGCGAGCCTGCACCTAAGCTGGACCAATGCGTATCGTCGTCCTCGTTTCCGGCACCGGGTCCAATCTCCAGGCAGTCATCGACGCCGTCAAGGCAGGGGAGCTCGACGTGGACATCGCAGCGGTGGGCGCCGATCGTGAAGGAACGTATGGCGTGGAACGCTCGGCGGCGGCCGGCATCCCCACCTTCGTGGTGGACTTCAAGGCATACCCTGAGCGGGCCGACTGGAATGCTGCGCTGACCGAGGCGGTGGCAGCATACAAGCCCGACGTGGTGGTGTCCTCGGGGTTCATGCGGATCGTCAGCCCGGAGTTCATAGACACCTTCAACGGCCGCTACCTCAACACCCACCCGGCCCTGCTGCCCGCGTTCCCCGGCGCCCACGGCGTGCGTGACGCGATGGCTTACGGCGTGAAGGTCACCGGCTGCACCGTGCACTGGGCCGATGCCGGGGTGGATACAGGCCCCATCATTGCCCAGGAAGCCGTGGCGATTCAGGACTCCGATACCGAGGAGACCCTGCACGAACGCATCAAGGTGGTGGAGCGCCGCCTCCTGGTCTCCACCCTGGCCGCCCTCGCCGCCGACCCCTCCTACTCCGCCGCCTAGCGCCCTTCCGCGACGCGCATCCTCACTTCCGGGGCGCGTATTACTTTGCGCGCCCTAGATACGGTGCGCGAAAGGGAACGTGCGCGTCGAAAATGGGTAAGCGTGTCGCCAGGCAGCGGCTACTGCAGCCGGCGCTGGCGGGTTTCGGGGGAGAAGAAGCCCATCCACAGCACGGACGCCAGCACCAGGGCACCGGCCAGGGCAAAGGATGTGGCCAGCCCCAGTTCGGGCCAGAAGTAGTTGGCGAAAACCAGCGGCCCAAACCCTGCCCCCAGCCGCGAGAACGTCGACGCCCAGCCGAAACCGGTACCGCGCAGTTCGGTGGGGTAGAGCTCGGACACGTAGGCGTACAGCACGGGAATGGCCACCTGCACCACGAACCCGAACACCAGCAGCCAGAACACTGCAGCCGTGGGGATGTCCACCACGATAGCCACGATCACCAGGGTCAGCGCAGACAGCGGTCCGGTCACCGCAAGAATCGATTTGCGGCCCACCCGTTCCACCAGGAGGGCTGCCACCACCACGCCCAGGAACCCGACGGCGGCCATCGAAGCCGTGGTGACGAACGCCTTGTACTCGGCGAACCCGGCGCCAATGAGGATCCTGGGCATCCAGGTCAGGGACAGGTAGTACACCAGCAGGATGCTGAAGAACAGGGACCATGCCGCAGCGGTGATCTTCCAGTTGAACTGCCACACCGAGCGCAGCTGCGTCCAGGCACTGCCGGCGGAGAGCCGAGGAACTGCCCTGGCGTCGGGGAGGCTGTACGCCCGGGGTTCCGCCCCGGTGGCCTCCACCAGCCCGTCAATAATCTTCGCCGCTTCCTCGCGCCGGCCTTTCCGGATGAGGAACAGCGGCGACTCCGGGACGCTGCGCCGGACCCAGAACACCAGCAGGGCGGGCAGGACCATCACCAGCATGGTCAGGCGCCAGTCGCCGTAGAGGGCCACCAGCCCGGCGGACACGAACCCGGCCAGCGCCGCACCCACCGGCCACCAACCGTCCATGGCGGTAAGCACCTTTCCGCGCTGCTTTCGCGGGGTGAATTCACCCACCAGCGCGTAGTCCACCGGGATGCAGCCGCCCAGGCCGAAGCCGGCCAGGAACCGGAAGGCGCAGAACCAGATGAAGTCGGGAGCAAAGGCACCCAGCACGGTGAAGACCGAGAACAGCAGGAGGGTGGCCGTGAAAGCCTTCCTGCGCCCCACCGTGTCGGCGATGGTGCCCCAGATGAAGGCGCCAAGGGCCATGCCGATCAGGTTGGCCGTTCCCACCCAGGCCGCCTCGCCGGCCGAGAGCGACCAGTGCTTGGACAGCAAGGGGATGAGGATGCCGTTCAGGGTCACATCCCAGGCATCAAACATGAACCCGAGACCCCCGATCAGGAAGATCCTGCCCTGGACTTTCCATCGCCAGGGCAGTTCCTGGACCACCTGTTCGCCGCTGGGCACAGTGGTGTAAGTATTCATCGCCGCCTCCTGTCCAAAACTTTAGCCCGCCCCGGGACGTTCACACTCCGGAGCGCACGGCGGGCAACCGTGGCCTTCGCGATAAACTGGCCCTATCCCCACCAACCGCGGCCTGTGTCGCGAGATAAGACGGAGACATTTGTGAGCTTCACGCAGCATGAGCGCGTATCCATTGACCGTGTACCCATCCGCCGGGCCCTGATCTCGGTTTACGACAAAACCGGTCTGGAGGAGCTCGCCCAGGGCCTGCATGCAGCGGGCGTGAAGCTTGTCTCCACCGGTTCGACGGCGAAGAAAATCGCCGCCGCCGGCATTCCCGTGCAGGAGGTCGAAGAGGTCACCGGTTCCCCCGAGATGCTGGACGGCCGCGTGAAGACGCTCCACCCGCGCGTCCACGGCGGAATCCTGGCCGACCGCCGCGTCCCGGCCCACATGGAAACCCTCGCCAGCATGGACATCGAGGCCTTCGACCTGGTGGTGGTGAACCTCTACCCGTTCGTCGAGACCGTCAAGTCCGGCGCCGCCCAGGACGACGTCGTGGAGCAGATCGACATCGGCGGCCCCGCAATGGTCCGGTCGGCAGCCAAGAACCATGCCGCCGTCGCCATCGTGGTGGACCCGTCCTTCTACGGCCAGGTGGTGGAGGCCGCAGCAGCCGGCGGCTTCGACCTGAAGACCCGCCGCCGCCTCGCTGCCAAGGCCTTTGCGCACACCGCCTCCTACGACAACGCGGTGGCCACCTGGACTGCGAGCCAGTTCCTCGACGAGGACGGCGACGGCGTCATCGACTGGCCCGCCTACGCCGGGCTGTCCCTGGAACGCTCAGAGGTCCTGCGCTACGGCGAGAACCCGCACCAGCAGGCGGCGCTCTATGTGGACAAGGCTGCCCCCGCCGGCATCGCCCAGGCGGACCAGCTGCACGGCAAGGCCATGAGCTACAACAACTTCGTGGATGCCGACGCCGCCCTGCGCGCCGCCTTCGACTTCGCTGAGCCGGCGGTCGCCGTCGTCAAGCACGCCAACCCCTGCGGCGTGGCCGTTGGATCCGCCGACGCCGCCGATCCCATCGCCGATGCCCACGCCAAGGCGCACGCCTGCGATCCCGTTTCCGCGTTCGGCGGCGTCATCGCCGCCAACCGCACCGTCACCGCCGGGATGGCCAACACCGTCAAGGACATCTTCACCGAAGTGGTCATCGCGCCCGGCTTCGAGCCGGAGGCCGTGGAGATCCTCGCCAAGAAGAAGAACATCCGCCTGCTCGCCCTGCCCGAGGGCTACGGCCGCTACCCCACGGAGTTCCGCCAGGTTTCCGGAGGCATGCTGGTCCAGGCCACGGACAAGGTGGACGCCGACGGCGACAACCCCGCCAACTGGACCCTCGCCGCCGGCGAAGCCGCAGACGAGAAGACCCTCGCGGACCTCGCGTTCGCCTGGACCGCCTGCCGGGCAGCCAAGTCCAACGCCATCCTGCTCGCCCAGGACGGCGCCGCAGTGGGGATCGGCATGGGCCAGGTCAACCGGCTTGATTCCTGCCGGCTGGCCGTGGAGCGGGCCAACACCCTGGGCGTGACGGTGGAGTCCGACGTCGAAGGTGCCGGCGGTGCCTCAAACACCAGCGGTTCGAACGCCCCTGAGCGTGCCCGCGGTGCCGTGGCCGCTTCGGATGCGTTCTTCCCGTTCGCTGACGGCCTGCAGATCCTGATCGACGCCGGCGTCCGCGCCGTCGTCCAGCCCGGCGGATCCGTGCGGGACGAGGAAGTCATTGCGGCAGCGAACGCCGCCGGCATCACGATGTACTTCACCGGAGCGCGGCACTTCTTCCACTGACCGGCACCCTTCATCGACTGCTCCGTAATTGTCGTTTTCCCGCATGGTAACGAGAGTTAGGGAGCCGGTGGGGAGCAACGGATGGTTGTTAATCGACGACGGCGCCCGTCCCCGCGAAGGGGACGGGCGCCGTCGTCGTTGTGCCCGGTTAGTCCTGGTGGTCTTCCTGGTCAACCGGACCCGGCCCCGGCGCCGGAAGCTTGAGCTCCCGGGGCCGGGCCTGGTCCATCCGCTCCTTGGTCCAGTACTCGAGGATCTCCTCGGGCGTCTGGTCCAGGTCGGCGTGGCTGACAGGATCCTGGCCGGAGTCCGGCTCCTTAGGAGGCTGCTGCACTGGTGTAGGTGGCCTGGATGACGGAGCCCCAGTAGGGGCCGTACATGACCGCTGAGCCGTTGTAGCCGTAGCTGTTGATCGAGTTCTGCACGCCCTCGGAGCTGGTGCCGATGAACCACGGGCCGCCCGAGGAACCGCCGGTCATGTCACAGGGAATGCCCTGGGTGCCGAACTGCGGGTTGTTGGGATCCTTGGTCGCGGTGCCCGTGCAGCTCCACAGGGTCTTTCCGTCGAACGGTGCCGCTGCCGGGTAGCCGAAGGACTTGTAAGTGAGGCCGTAGCCCTGGTTGAAGGCCACTCCCGAGCCGCCGACGACCGACGTCAGGTATTTGCCGTTCAGGGGGGCGACGACGGCGAATCCGGTGTCGTAGGTCATGTCACCGTTCGCCACCCACTGGCTGGGGGCGTAGAGGGAGCGGGCGGTCCACTTGCCGTAGGGTGCCGCGCCGTTGTCATAGGCGGGCACGAAGACGAAGTTCGTGGCGTAAGCGCCGGGACCCTCGTTGACGCAGTGGCCGGCGGTGGAGACCGTGCTGCCGTTTACCGAGGAGACGGCGTTGCCGGAGCAAACGTAGTTCGTTCCGCCAAGGGTGAAGAACACCTTGCCGATGTGATTGACCGGGGTTTCGCTCTTGGCAATGGTGGGCTTGCCCTTGGTTGCCTTGGTGGTGGACGGCTTGCCCTTTTCGACCAGGGCTGCGTTGGAGCGGTTGCCGCGTTCCAGCGCCTTGCCGGCCAGGACGTCACCGCTGACCGCGCTTTGCATCCGTTCCGGAGTCCAGTAATCCGCGGCGCCGGCAGTGTCAACGCTGACGCTGGCCACCGAGGGGCTGGTTTCGTCGCCGGACGGTGCCGGGGCGGCGGATGCGCCGCCGGCCGAAGTGAATGCCAATACAGCCGCTGCCGAGAAGGTCAGGAGGCCGGAGGCCAGGGACCGGGTGCGTGTCATTGTTGTCCTGTCTGAACGGGGTTGGGCCCGGGTTGGGAGTGACCTAGCGAATTTATCGCCATATGACAGGTTTGTAAACAGTAGTGACGTATCATGTAGGGCCGTGCAGGCGGGCTGGTGCCGGCTCCAAAGGGGAGCGGCCGCCGCGTTCCGGCTCTGGGGTGCGTGCCGCCGTCGGCCGTTCTCCATCGCTGTAATCCTGCCCACTGAGGGGGTAACGCTGGGGCTCCGGTACGGTTCAACGCCGTGTCCTCGGGTAAGTTGTACATGGTGAAATAGACCGAATTTTCACAACCAAGCCGACCCACAGGGAGACGCCCGCGCATGTCCAAGATTATCTACACCCACACCGACGAAGCGCCGATGCTGGCTACCTATTCGTTCCTGCCCATCATCGAGGCGTTCGCTTCGACTGCAGGTGTGGAGGTGGAGACCCGCGACATTTCGCTCGCCGGCCGCATCATCGCCGTCTTCGGTGACTACCTGACCCCCGAACAGCAGATCGGTGACGCCCTTGCTGAACTCGGTGAGCTGGCGAAGACGCCGGAAGCCAACATCATCAAGCTGCCCAATATCAGCGCATCCATCCCGCAGCTGAAGGCCGCCATTGCAGAACTGCAGGGCCAGGGCTACGCACTGCCGGACTACCCGGACAACCCTTCCTCGGATGAGGAAACTGCCATCCGCTCGCGCTACGACAAGATCAAGGGCTCCGCCGTGAACCCGGTCCTGCGTGAGGGCAACTCGGACCGCCGCGCACCCCTGTCGGTCAAGAACTACGCGCGCCAGAACCCGCACTCCATGGGCGCCTGGACCCCGGAGTCCAAGACCAACGTGGCCACCATGGGCCAGGATGACTTCCGCTCCAACGAGAAGTCCGTGGTCATCGAATCCGAGGGCACCATCGCCATCCAGCTGGTCCGTGAAGACGGCTCCGTAAAGGTCCTGAAGAAGGCCTTCCCGGTTCTCGCCGGCGAGGTCATCGACGGCACCGTGATGCGCGCCGCCGCCCTGGACGAATTCCTCAAGGCACAGGTGGCCCGCGCCAAGGAAGAAGGCGTGCTGTTCTCCGCCCACCTCAAGGCCACCATGATGAAGGTCTCGGACCCCATCATCTTCGGCCACGTGGTCAAGGCCTACTTCACCGAGCTCTTCGACACCTATGGCAAGCAGCTCTCGGCAGCCGGCATCAGCCCCAACAACGGCCTCGCCGCCATCCTCAGCAGCCTCGAGGACCTCCCCGAGGACGTGCGCGACGGCGTCCAGAACCTGATCAAGAAGGGCCTGGAAGACGGCCCGGCCCTGGCCATGGTGGACTCGGACAAGGGCATCACCACCCTGAACGTCCCCAGCGACGTCATCGTCGACGCGTCCATGCCTGCCATGATCCGCAGCTCCGGCCACATGTGGGGCCCGGACGGCAAGGAAGCGGACACCCTGGCGGTGCTGCCGGACAGCTCCTACGCGGGCATCTACCAGGTGGTCATCGATGACTGCCGTGCCAACGGCGCCTACGATCCCACCACCATGGGCACCGTCCCGAACGTTGGCCTCATGGCCCAGGCCGCCGAGGAATACGGCAGCCACGACAAGACCTTCGAGATCCAGGAAGCCGGCAAGGTGCAGATCGTGGACGGCACCGGCAACGTCCTGGTCGAACACGAGGTTTCCGTGGGCGACATCTGGCGCGCCTGCCAGACCAAGGACGCCCCCATCCGCGACTGGGTCAAGCTGGCCGTCACCCGTGCCCGCGCCTCCCAGACCCCTGCCGTGTTCTGGCTGGACGAAGAGCGCGCCCATGACGCCAACCTCATCGCCAAGGTCAACGAGTACCTGAAGGAACACGACACCGAGGGCCTGGACATCCAGATCATGTCCCCGGTCAAGGCCATCGCCTTCACGCTTGAGCGCATCCGCAAGGGAGAGGACACCATCTCCGTCACCGGCAACGTGCTCCGCGACTACCTCACCGACCTCTTCCCCATCCTGGAACTGGGCACCAGCGCCAAGATGCTCTCAGTCGTCCCGCTCATGAACGGCGGCGGACTCTTCGAAACCGGTGCCGGTGGGTCCGCCCCCAAGCACGTCCAGCAGCTGCTCAAGGAAAACCACCTCCGCTGGGACAGCCTGGGTGAATTCCTCGCCCTGGCCGTCAGCTTCGAGCACCTGGCCACCACCACCGGCAACGCCCGCGCCCAGGTCCTGGCCGACACCCTGGACCGCGCCACCGGCACCTTCCTGCTGGAGAACAAGTCCCCGAGCCGCCGCGCCGGCGAGCTGGACAACCGTGGCAGCCACTACTACCTCGCCCGCTACTGGGCAGAGGAGCTGGCAAAGCAGGCGGACGACGCCGACCTGGCCGCCGCCTTCAGTTCGGTCGCCAACGAGCTTACCGCCAAGGAGGAAACGATCGTGGGCGAGCTGGCCGAGGTCCAGGGCTCACCCGTGGACATCGGGGGCTACTACCGTCCGGATGACGCCAAGGCTTCCGCCGTCATGCGTCCGTCCGCCACGTTGAACAAGGTCATCGGCAGCCTGGCCTAACAGCACGGCGGCCTGGGGCCGGGAAGCGGTGTTCCGGAGTTACCGGAGCACCGCTTCCCTATGTTTGGGGCGCCGGGCCCTAGTCTTTGCCCTTGCCTTTGTCCCCGTTGTTGCCCTTGCCGGCGTCCGCGCCGTTTCCGGATCCGTTTCCTGGCGCCGGTGCCGGTGCAGGCTGGGCGGAGGTGGGTTCGGGGGAGGGGGAGGAGCTTTGGCTGGCTGCTTGTTCCGCAGCGGTCCGGGCGTCTTCGGCTGCTTTGGCCGCTGCCGCCTGCTGCGCCGCGATGGCGTTGTTGAGGTCTGCGCGGACGGCGGTGGCCACGGTGGTGATGCTGCGCCGCCGTTCCTCGGACACCTGCCCCTTCGCCCGGGCCGCTGACAGGTCCGCTTCGAGGCCGTCGAGGGCTTTCAGGGCGGATGCTGGATCATTCTGGGACGAGGCCTGGGTGACTTCCAGGACCCGGGCCTGCAGTTGTGTGGCGACTTCCCGCTGCAGTCCGTTGTTGTTGGTGGCGCAGCCGGTGAGGATGGCCGCCGCGGCCACAAGCGTGACGCAGCCGGTCAGGACCCGGCCGCGGCAGCGTGCCGACGGAAGGGTCACGGCGCGACGCTCTTCTGCAGCTCCTGCAGGTGGTCGCCCAGGACGCCCGTCACCGTGGGGTACGGGACGACGTCGGCTGGCCGGGCGGAGATGCTCATCATCACTGCCGCGGCGGCCGCAGCAACCACCAGGATTCCGAGCACCACGGCAAGCCAGATCCGCTGGCTCCGTGACAGGAGGGGCTTCCGGGCGGTGTTGGCGGCTGATGTTCGGGCCGGGTCGATGGATTCCGGTGCCGCTCCAGGTTCCGGGGCAGCCGGGGCTGGAGAGTCAGCATTTGAGTCCGGGGCTGCCGCTGCCTCCCGGACTTCCTCCACCGATTCCTCGGCAGTGATGGTGGGCGGATGGAAGGGCATCGCGGGCAGCACGCGGGTGGTCTCCGGCGCCAGTTCGCCCGGCGTTGAGGCTGGGGAGACCAGGGCCTGGCGCAGTGCCGTCTCGATGTCGGCGGCCGTCGGCCGCTCCAATGGTTCGATGGCTGTCATGGAACGGATGAGGTCCGCCCATTCGGAGGGCACGTCATCGGGGATTTCCGGGGCGCGGTGCAGCCTGGCGACGGCGGACTCCACGGCGCTGCCCGGATACTCCACGGTGCCCTTGATGCACTCCAGCAGCACCAGTCCCAGGGAGTAGATGTCCGTCGCTGACGAGAGGGGCTTTCCCAGGGCCTGTTCCGGACTGAGATAGGCGGCCGTCCCCACCATGGTGCCCGTGGCAGTTAGCCGGGTGGAATCGACAATCCTGGCGATGCCAAAATCGGTAAGTTTGGGCCGCAACGGCTCACCCGGGCGGATTTGGACCAGGAGGATGTTCCCCGGCTTGATGTCGCGGTGGATGATGCCCAGGCCGTGAACGTAGGCCAGGGCGTCTGCGATTCCGGCGCCGATGACGGACAACTCCTCCAACGGAACACGGCTGTGCCTGATGCGGCTGCGCAGGTCCTGGCCCTCCACGAGCTCCATGGTCAGGAACGGCCGTGGTTCATCCGGGATCCGGTCGTCGATGCCTGCGTCGAAAAGTGTCACCAGGCCGGGATGGTTCAGGGTGGCGAGAAGCTGGATTTCCGCTTCCTGCCGCTTGAGTTCCTCAGCGTCAGGAGCCTGCGGGGCGAACAATTTCAACGCAACGTCGCGGCCAAGGTTCTCATCGCGGGCGCAGTAGACGGATGACATTCCGCCCCGCCCAATCACCTCACCTAAACGGTAGCGACCGCCGACAACTTCATTCTTGATGGAGCTAGGCGATTCCGCCACCATGACCGTTCCTCCCGGTGCTCTGCGGCACTGTCGTACCTCAAATTATACGGGCGCGACGGGGGAACCGGCGATTGACCGGCGCCTTTCCCGTAGCGGCAGGCCGACGGTCCGGCGGTGAAAGCGGATACCTTCACCGCCGGACCATGGGCTACAAGGACATGTGTGCTGATGACATGTTTTGTATGGTTGCTTCGTCTCCGGGCTGGTGTCCTCCTTCCGTCAGCCCGCTGAGTGCTGCCGCTTCAGGCGCCTCGTTGCGGGCATTTCCTGTTGCGGTGAAGTCAAGACACTTTGCGCTTGCGGATTACCAGGAGCCCGGCCGCCAGGAGCAGCAGGGCCAGGGGAACCAGCGAACCGTCCCAGCCGGTGTTGGCGAGCCCGGTGTGGGCGGAGCCGGTGTTGGCGAGCCCGGTGTGGGCGGAGCCGGTGTTGGCAAGGGTGGAACGGCCACTGGCCGGGGTGCTGCGGGGTGCCGTGACGGTGCTGATTGCTCCGCTGACGGCTGTCGATCCTGCGGGTGCAGCTGAAACATCACCCGTAGTCCCGCTGCCGCCGGTCATGCCGGTGGAATCATTCCCAGCCGTGCCGCCGTTGCCGGCCGTGTTGCCGTCACCCGGAGTGCTGGTGCCGGGATCGAGGGTTCCGGTGTCACCGGTGGTGCCGTCACCCGGGGTGCCGGTGCCCGGACCTGTGGTGCCCGGATCGGTCGTGCCGGATGTCCCGGTGCCGCCGCCGACACCGAGGTCGATGCCAAGGTCCACGCCGGCATCAATGCCGCCGGTTCCGGAGGTACCCGTGCCGAGATCAGCACCGAGGTCTACGCCGGCACCAATTCCACCGGCGGTGTCACCGGTGGTGATGCCTCCAACCGCGAGGTCGAGGGCGGCATCAACAGTAGCGCCCAGTCCGGCGGTGTCGCCGGTGGTGACGCCGCCCAGCCCGAGGTCCACGGCTGCATCCGCGGCGAGATCGGCCGTCGTACCGTCCGTGACTGCGGTGCCGTCGGTGACGGTGCCGAGGCCGAGGTTGACGTCCGCGGCGGCTGCCAGGTCGGCGGCCGTTGGGTCTGTGGTGGTGCCGCCCAGGCCCAGGTCGACGATGGCTGCTGCGGCGAGGTCGGCCGTCGTGCCGTCCGTGGCTGCGGTCCCTGTCCCGGTGCCGTCAGTGACGGTGCCGAGGCCGAGGTTGACGTCCGCGGCGGCTGCCAGGTCGGCGGCCGTTGGGTCTGTGGTGGTGCCGCCCAGGCCCAGGTCGACGGTGGCTGCTGCGGCGAGGTCGGCCGTCGTGCCGTCCGTGGCTGCGGTCCCTGTCCCGGTGCCGTCGGTGACGGTGCCGAGGCCGAGGTTGACGTCCGCAGCGGCTGCCAGGTCGGCGGCCGTCGGGTCTGTGGTGGTGCCGCCCAGGCCCAGGTTCACGGCTGCATCCACGGCGAGGTCCGCCGTCGTGCCGTCCGTGACTGCGGTCCCTGTCCCGGTGCCGTCGGTGACGGTGCCGAGGCCGAGGTTGACGTCCGCGGCGGCTGCCAGGTCGGCGGCCGTTGGGTCTGTGGTGGTGCCGCCCAGCCCGAGATTCACGGCTGCATCCACGGCGAGGTCCGCCGTGCCGTCCGTGACTGCGGTGCCTGTCCCGGTGCCGTCGGTGACGGTGCCGAGGCCGAGGTTCACGTCCACTGCGGCGGCGACATCCGTTGAGCTTGCCGGCGTTGGGTCACCCAGCAGGCCCAACGACGTCGAGTCAGCGGGTGCCGCCGCCGAGATGAGGGCGGAGGCGGAAAGGTCCGTCCCGCTGGTGGTATCCGCTGCATTGGCGGCAGCGGTGCCGAAGGCCAGAAGGCCGCCGGCAAAGAGGGTGCTGAGCAGCCCCCTGCGAAGGGTGCAGTTCATGATGATTCTCCTGAAAGTTGAATTGTGCGGGCGCTGGTCAGCTGCCCGTAGAGCCACGTGCTGCCCGGGGAAGGGCAGGGGGCTTCAACTAATCGGGGGAAGAACCGGGATCGAAAGACACCGGCGCAGGAGCATGCTCAGAGGGGTCCGCGGCTGGAAGAGTGCCGGGACGTTCAAGACCAAAGGCGAACGGGCTGAGCCAGGCCGGCGCACCGGAGGACCCGCTTGAGGATCCACCAGCGCCTGTGCCGGAGGCGGGGGCCGGAGGGGCCTGGGCGGGCAGCGGTGCAGGGTCGGCAGGACCAACAGGTTCTTCTGAAACAGAGCCTGAGGTTTCGGCGACGGCTGACCGTGCCCCGGCCGTGACTGCAAGAGGCGCACTGGGCAGGTTTGCCAAGCCGGAGCCGATACGTTCGGTTGCCCCGGCAGGCGCTGCAGCCTGATCTGCTTCCGAAGCCGTTGGCACGGCCGTTTGGTCCGGTGCCGGAGCCGCGGGAGCGGCCTCTGCGGAAACTGGCAAAGCCGCGACGGGAACTTCCGCCGGCGCGGTCGCGACCGGCACCCCGGGAAGCGGAACGGGCAGTTGGTCAGTGCCTGTCACGAGATCCGATACCGGCTGAAGGACCGGTTCCAGGACCGGCAACGCCTCGGCTGCCGGTTCGGCAACAGCGTCCACGAGCCCGATGGTCACCTCGTCGGCGAGTTCGGCGAGGGGAGCGGTGCCCGTGGAAACAGTTTCAACCGGAACAACCTGGCCCACGACGGGAACCGAAGCGATAAGATCGTCCGCCAGCCCGGAAACCTGGGCTGCCACGGGCTGCGCCAGCCCGGGTGCTGCCGCAGGATCGGTGGAGGATCCGGTTGGCGCCGGGGAGATGGCCTCCACAACGTTTTGCGACAGCGTCGAAACGGGATTGGCGACACTGCCCAGAAGTGAGGAGGAGTCATGGCCCGCATCGGCGGAAGCTGCGGTCGACGAAAGCGTGAGCCAGGTGACGGCCGCGGCGCCGGCCAGGAGCACTGGGCGCAGGGCACTCCACGGCGAACTTAGTCGAGCCATGCGTACCACCCCCCAGTGACCGGCGCAATCGATGCTGTCTAAAGGGTAAAACCGATTCTTACCGGAAGTCCAGAGTTCGCTCAAAGGATTTTACAAACTGGAGGCACCCGTGCCGTAGCTGTCACTGTGTAAGGCGGCCAGTCACATACGTGACCACCCTGATTAAAGCCGCGCCGCCGTCGTCCTTCCCTTAGCCTCCGCTAATGACCGTCGTTGGGGTAGCTCACGCCAAGCTGGGCGCGCACCCCGTCGAAAAGGCGCATGGTGTTCAAGGTATCGTCCAGCGGCATGACAGGGCTTTCGGTCAGGCCCTGCTGCACACAGCGCGTCACTTCCCGCAGCTCATACGCGTAACCCTTGCCGACCACGTCGAACGTTTCCGTCCGGCGCTCGTCCCAGCCCGTGGCGATGACCAGCTCCCGCGGGTTGTTGATGGAGCCGATGCTCTGCAGGAAACCCAGGCTTCCGGACACGGTGGCGGTGCGCGGACCGTGGGCCAGGAGCGATGACGTCAGCTGGACCTGGGCGGCATGGCCGTAGCCGAGCGTCATGGCATTCTGCGCATCCACGCCGTCGTCATTGACAAAGCCGGTGGCGCTCACGGTCTGCGGGAACCCGAGTGTCCCGAGCGCCCAGAGAAGAGGGTAAACGGACAGGTCCAGCAAGGCCCCTCCACCGTCCTTCCGGGCCCACAGCCTGGCCGTGGGGGAGTACGGCGCCGGGAATCCGAGGTCTGCGGTGATCCAGTGGATGTCGCCCAGTTCACCCGAGGCTGCGATCTGGAATGCGCGCTGCATGGACGGCAGGAAACGGCTCCACACAGCCTCCATCAAGAACAGCTTTTTGCTGCGCGCAAGCTCGATGAGCTCCGCTGCCTCCCGGGCATTGATGGTGAACGCCTTCTCGCAGAGCACGTGCTTGCCAGCATTGAGGGCGGCCAGGACGATTTCGTGGTGCTGGGCGTGCGGTGTGGCCACGTAGACAACATCCACGGCGTCGTCGGCGAGCAGCCGCTGGTAGCCGGGCACCCCGCCGTCGTCCCCATAGGCCTTGGCAAAGTCGTAGGCGACGGCGAACGCGTCCGCCGTGTCCTGGGTCCTGGAACTGACCGCGTACAGTTCGGCGTCGTCAAGCAGCGCGAGATCCTGCGAGACGGCCCGGGCGATGCTGCCTGTTGCGATGATTCCCCAACGCAGGGGAGCTCCGGTGGCGGACCGGGGGTCCTGGTTGGGCTGGCTGGACAGCCATGGCGTGGCGATGGGGGCAGTCATAGCAGCAATCCTGTCACAGCCCCGCGGGGGCGCCGGGGAACTGCGCACCCCGGGTGGTGTGGGGTAAGGGGAAGAGGCCGACGGCGGGAGGAGCCGCTGTGCGCTTCCCCCGCCGAAGGACCCGCTGCGTCAGGCCGTGGCCGCGACGGTGTTTCGGCTCCGGACCGGTTCTTCGGTCAGTTTCCCCTGTTGAAGGCGGAAGCGGCGGTCTGTCTTGTTGGCAAGGACCCTGTCATGGGTGACCACGAGGATGGTGGTGTTGTGGTCCCGGCTCAGGGAGCTCAGGAGCTCGATGATGTGGTCGCCCGTCTGCTCGTCCAGGTTGCCGGTGGGCTCGTCGGCCAGGATGAGCTTGGGCTCGTTGGCCAGGGCCCGTGCAATGGCAACGCGCTGCTGCTCGCCGCCGGAGAGCCTGTTGATCCGCCGGTCGTGCTTGGACGGATCAAGCTGGACCTGTTCCAGCAGGTCCTTGGCGCGCTGCAGCCGGGCGGCCTTGCGGACCCCGGCGAACTCCATGGGCAGCATGACGTTGTCCACGGCGGAGAGGTTCGGGATCAGGTTGAACTGCTGGAACACGAAACCGATGTCCCGGCGGCGGTACTCCGTCAGCCTGCCGTCCGGAAGACTGGCCAGGCTGACCCCATCCACCACGACGTCGCCGCTCGTGGGCTTGTCCAGGGCGCCCAGCAGGGACAGTAGCGTGCTCTTGCCGCTGCCGCTCTTTCCCACAATGGAGGCCAGCGTGCCCTGCTCCAGGGTGAAACTGACATCGTTGACGGGCTTGATGGTGCGGTCACCGGAGTTGAAGGTGCGGACCAAATTCTTTACTTCAATCATGGCTATTCTCCTCGCAGGACTTCGATGGGACGGATACGCGCTGTGAGCAGCGCGGGAACCAGGGCTCCGATGATGGCAACGCCAAAGACAGCGGCGATGCCTCCGGCGATCACGCCGGGGGAGGCGCTTGCCGTGACGGAATTCAGCAACTGGGAGGCGCCGCCGAAGGGTCCGCCCTGCCCGCCGGGGAATCCTCCGCCGGCACCCGGGACGCCCCGCCCTGCGGTGGGTGTCGTGGTGGTGTTGCTGCTGATCAGGGCGGAGGCGATGCTGCCGCTGGCAAAGGACGCGATGGCGGCGCCCACCGCACTGCCCAGGGCCGCCAGGACCAGGGCTTCGAGGACGAACTGCAGGCCGATGGTGCGGTTGGGAGCGCCGATCGCCTTCAGGACTCCGATCTCGCGGCGGCGCTCGCGGACCAGCATCACCATGATCAGCAGGATGATCAGGCCGGCTGTTCCAAGGGCTGCGATGAAGGCGATGAAGGAGATGTTCTTGACGCTGTCCAGGGAGCTGACCGCCGTCTGCAGGTTCTGTCCCTGGGTGACGTCGGCCTTGTCGGTGCCGAGCGCCGACTGGAGCGCAGTCTTGGTGGTGGCGACGTTGTCCATGGAGTTGACCGTGACGATCATGCTGGACAGCTCACCCGGTGTTCCGGCGAGGGCCTGGGCGGTGGGGAGCGTGACGTAGAGCGCGTTGTTGCCAAAGGCGGTGCCGGCGTCGAACAAACCGGAGACGGTGTAGGTCTGGTCGTTGATGGTGAAGGCGGACCCGATCGTGAGGTTGTTCTTTTCGGCAAGGGTCGTGCCCAGCAGGGCGCCGGTGGATGCAGCGGTGTAGTCGCCGAGCCCGGAGCCCTGGGTGATGTTCAGGGCCTTGCCCGTGGTGTCCACTTCGGCGCCAACACCGGTGGCGGTGATGGGGAGCGATCTGACGCGCTGCGTGGTTCCGGTGCTGCCGGAGGTACCGGCGGTGCCATTGGCCTGCTGGTTGCGGTTGCCCAGGGTGCCGGCATCCACAGCCGCGGTGAGGCTGGTGGTCAGGGTGGTTGCGGACTGGCCTCCGGGTCCACCCTGTCCTGCCTGGCCTGCCTGGCCGGCCGCCGCCTGCGCCGCTTGTTCAGCCGCATTGCGGAGCCGCAGGGATGAGGTCCCGACGACGGCACTGACGTTGGGCACGCCGGCAGCCGTGGCTGCCTGGTCCGCCGTGAGGGGCTCGCCACCGCCTTCGAAACCCTGCCCACCAGCGGGGTTGACGGTCAGGACGGTGCCCACGGAGGCATTCAGCTCCTGGACTTTGGCCCCCACCGCCTGGTTGGCCACGAGCATCGCCAATGCGAGACCAATGGCGACGGCCAGCACCGCGACAACCGCTGCGGTGCGGACCTTGTTTCTGAAGGCGTTGCCTACACTCCGGGCAAGGACGCTCACGTTACTCCTAAGACTCAGGTGCCGGCGCGGAGGGCCGGCTTCGGATCAACCTTCGCCGGAGATCCTGTGCAGTGATCCGGCCGTACCTGTGTTTGTCCTGTGAAGGACTCTTGACAGGAGAAACGGCGGGTGCGCGGCGTCGTTGCGGCGGACAGCGGTCCTTCGCCGTCGCTTAGACACCTCCCGCCGCACCGCTACGGTCGCTGGGCGACCTGCGCGCCGCTTTGGTCGGCGATGCGCTCCTACGCGAAGGAACCGCAGTCCTTCGCTCGGACGTCACCACGCGTCTTCGCTGAACCTGCGACGAAAGCGGGGCCCGGTCCTTCTCGTAGGAGCGCATCGCGGCGCATCGGGCCTCGGAGGTCGCCCAGCGACCGATGAGGCCCCTTATGCGTTGTGTCTAAGCGACGAAGAAGGGCCGGGCGCCCGCGGACCCCGCCACGGCTAAGTCCAAGCGGACCCGCCGGAAGCCGCTACGAAGTAGGCACGCTCAGTGAACTGAAAGCGGCCCTGGCCAATAACGGCCAGCCCACTGCACCCAAGGTCATCTACGTCAAGGGAACCATCGACGGAAACCAGGCACTGGACGGGCGCATCCTCGGCGAGCAGGACTACGCAGCAGGCTACGACATTGCCAAGTACATCTCCTGCTTCGGTCCGGACGGCAAGGTGTGGAGCGACCAGACCTTCGACTACTGCAAGAAGCAGCGGCAGTTGCGGCAGACCGGAAGCAACAACATGAAGCGACAGATCGAGGTCAGCATCCCCAGCAACACCACCGTGATCGGGCTGGGCCCGGACTCAGGCTTCGTGGGCGCCAATATCGTGATCCTAAGCGCCACGAACGTCGTGCTCCGGAACCTGAGCGTTGAGGCTCCGGTCGACTACTTCACGACTTGGTCACCCGACGATGGAAACGGTGCTTGGAACGCACGGTTCGATGCTGTTTCCTCTGTTACGTCCGACCATCTCTGGATCGACCACATGCGTCTGTCCGATGGCCGCTTCCCGGACAGTGAGGCGCCGCTGGGCCCCAACGGCAAACCGGCCAACCGGCACGACGGCCTGTTGGACCTCAAGGACGGCACGGATTTCGTGACGATTTCCAACAGCAGGCTTTCCAACCATGACAAGACCATGCTGCTTGGTTCCGGCGATGAACACGTGGACAAGGATGGTGGCAAGCTGCGGGTTAGCTACATCGGCAACTACTTCGAAAACCTGCAGCAACGTGCGCCCCGCGTCCGGTTCGGCCAGGTGCACGTGGTCAACAACTACTTCACGGGGAGCACCGATGATCCCTACTACCCGCTCACCAGCGAAGCCCAGGGCGGGAGCAGCTACTTCCTGGGAGCCGGCTACGAGTCCCGGATCTTCTCCGAACGCAATGCCTTCGAATTGACCGGGCCCGGCGCCGACCCGTCGATCATGGTCAGCAGTTACAACGGCCATCGCTTCAGCGACACGGGCTCCTGGTTCAACGGCCAGCCGGCGGACCTCGATGCGATCGCCAGGGCCTCCTTCGAACAGCACCGGGAAACGGCGCTCGCCGAAGCCGCGGCCAGCGGCTCGCCCGCTCCCGACTGGACGGGCTGGGAATTCACTACGGACGTGGGCTGGAACCCGGCGGATGTCTACGGCTACAAAGCGTTCACCACGCCGCAGGCGGTCAAGAACCATGCCGTGCAGTTCACCGGGCCGGGAGTACTGACCGTGAAGCAGTAACAGGAGCAGGAAAGCCCGCTTAAAGGGAACAGCCCGGACCCCATGAGGGGACCGGGCTGTTCTGTAAGGGAAGGTGCTACTTGGTGATCGGGCCGAGTACCGGATCGTCCGTGTAGGCCGTCTTGACGTTGGCGGAGGTCACGATGACCGGCTCCAGCAGGTAGGCGGGAACAACCTTGTTGCCGTTGTTGTAGGACTTGTCGTCGTTGACCTCAGGCTTCTTGCCGGCCTGCAGATCCTTCACCATGGTGATGGCGTGCTCGACGAGCTTGCGGGTGTCCTTGTTAATGGTGGAGTACTGCTCGCCCGCCATGATCGACTTGACCGACTCAACCTCTGAGTCCTGTCCGGTGACGACCGGGATCGGCTTGCCGGCGGCCTTGACGGAGGTCAGTACCGCGCGGGCCAGGGTGTCGTTGGGGGACAGAACGCCATCCAGGTTCGCGGACGTGTAGTTGCCGCTGAGCAGCGTGTCCATGCGGCGCTGGGCGTTTTCAGCCTTCCAGCCCTGGGTCACGGCCTGCTCGAAACTGCTCTGGCCCGACACGACCTTGAGGGTGCCGTCATCGATCTTGGGCTTCAGGACGCTCATGGCGCCGTTGAAGAAGACCTTGGCGTTGGCATCGTCAGGGGAACCGGCGAACAGTTCGATGTTGTACGGGCCGGACGGCTTCTTGGCCTTGAGCCCGTCCAGCAGGGCCTGGCCCTGAAGGACACCGACCTTGAAGTTGTCGTAGGCCACGTAGTAGTCGACGTTGTCCGTGTTCAGCAGAAGCCGGTCGTAGGCGATGACGGTGGCGCCGGCGTCCTTGGCCTGCTTGAGCTGGGTACCCAGCTGGGAACCGTCGATGGCGCCCACGATGATGACCTTGGCACCCTTGGTGACCATGGCACTGATCTGGTTCTGCTGCTCCGACACGCCGCCGTTGGCGAACTGGACGTCAGCCTTGAACCCGGCACCGTTGAGCCCGTCGTTGAAGAGCTTCTCGGCCAGGACCCAGTTCTCACTGGTCTTCTGCGGAAGGGCGACACCGATGGAGGAGTTCTGGTCGAATCCTCCGGCCCCTCCGCTGGCTCCGCCCGAGCTGCCGCTGTCCGAGCGGCCACAGCCCGTCAGCGCCAGTGCTGCGATGGCAGCAACCGCTGCGGCCTTTCCTGCTTTACCAAACATTCGCATTGTTGGTTCTCTTTCTTTGTGTGATGGAACAGTATTCAGGCTGCAAACTTCAGGCTTCCCTGGCGATCGCTTCCTTGGTGGAGGTGGTTTCGTCGGGCTGGATGGGGTTGCTGGGACCCGCAGTGGGACGGTTCATGTTCCGGGTCAGCATGCCGATGATCGAGCGCTTGCCCTGGGACTTGTTGTAGACGTCGAAGGCGACCGCGATCAGCAGGACCAGGCCCTTGATGATCTGGGTCAGGTCGGCGCCGACGCCCAGGAGCTGCAGGCCGTTGTTGAGTACCGCCATCACCAGGCCACCGATGATGGAGCCGACGACGGTGCCCACGCCGCCTGTCACTGCCGCGCCGCCAATGAAGACTGCGGCGATCGCGTCAAGTTCCCAGCCGACGCCGTCGAACGGACCCGAGGCGGTGGAGCGGCCCACGAAGATCATGCCCGCAAGGCCGGCCAGGATGGACATGTTCATCATGACCAGGAAGTTGACCTTCTTCGACTGGACACCGGACAGCTCGGCAGCGTGCCGGTTGCCACCCACGGCGTAGACGTGGCGGCCCAGGATGGTGCGGGAGGAGATGAAGCCGTAGATGAGGACCAGGACAGCCAGGATCAGGCCCGGGATCGGGAAGGAGGTGCCCGGACGGCCGGTGGCGAAGAGGTACGTGGCATAGAGGATGGCGGCGCAGATGAGGACCAGCTTCAGCACGGTGACCCACATTTCCGGTACCTCGGCGCCCAGCGCCTTGGCACGGGCCCGTGAGCGCAGCTCGCCCACAACGACGAAGACCGCGATGGCGATGCCCAGCAGCAGCGTCAGGTTGTTGTAGCCGGTGTTCGGTCCGACCTCGGGAAGGTAACCGGAGCCGAGGTACTGGAAGTCGCTGGGCACGGGGATTGTGTTGGACTTGCCGACGAACTGGTTGAATCCGCGGAAGAGGAGCATGCCGGCCAGGGTCACGATGAAGGCAGGGATGCCCACATAAGCGGTCCACCAGCCTTGCCAGGCGCCGATGACCGCGCCCAGGACCAGTCCCAGCAGGACACCGGCCCACCAGGGGATGCCCCAGTCGCGGATGGCAAGGGCGACGGTAACCCCGACGAATGCGGCGACCGAACCGACCGAGAGGTCGATGTGGCCTGCGATGATCACCAGCACCATGCCGATGGCCAGGATCAGGATGTAGGAGTTGCCGTTGAAGAGGTTGATGACGTTGCCGGGGGTAAGGGTCCGGCCTTCGGTGGCGAACTGGAAGAAAATGATCAGGGCCACGAGGGCGAAGATCATGCCGAATTGGCGGGTGTTTCCGCCAAACAGCTTTTTGAGGGCGTTCATGGTGTCAGTCCTTGTGTCCGGAAGGTTCTGGATGGGCCAGAGGGTCAGGCGGCTTTTCGGGTGGCGGAGGTCATCAGCTTCATCAGGCTTTCCTGGCTGGCCTCTTCTTTGGTCAGGACACCGGTGATGGCGCCTTCGAAGATGGTGTAGATGCGGTCGGACAGTCCCAGGAGCTCAGGCAACTCGGAGGAAATAACAATGACTCCCTTGCCCTGGTTGGCCAGCTGCTGGATGATGCCGTAGATCTCGTACTTGGCTCCGACGTCGATGCCTCTGGTGGGCTCATCCAGGATCAGCAGGTCCGGGTCGGTGAACATCCATTTGGCCAGGACCACCTTCTGCTGGTTGCCGCCGGAGAGCTTGGCCACCCCTTCCTCGACGGACGGCGTCTTGGTGCGCAGCGACTTGCGGTACTGCTCAGCCACCGTGAACTCCTGGTTGGGGTCAACTACGGAGTTGCGGCTGATCTTCTTCAGGGCTGCCGAGACCGTGGTGGTCTTGATGTCATCGAGCAGGTTCAGGCCGAGCGACTTGCGGTCCTCCGTCACGTAGCCCAATCCGGCGTCGATGGCATGGCGGACGTTTTTGAGGACCACTTCCTTGCCGTCCTTGTAGATGTGCCCGTCAATGAACCGCCCGTATGAGCGGCCGAAGACGGAGCGGGCCAGCTCGGTGCGGCCGGCGCCCATGAGGCCGGCGAAACCGACGATCTCGCCGCGGCGGACGTAAAAGCTGGAGTTCTTGCAGACCAGCCGGTCCGGGATGTTCGGGTGGCCCACGGTCCAGTTCTTGACCTCGAAGAACACCTCGCCGATTTTGGGGGTGTGGTCGGGGAAACGGGACTCCAGGGTGCGGCCCACCATGCCCTTGATGATCCGGTCCTCGTCCACGCCGTCCTTCTTGACGTCCAGGGTCTCGATGGACTTGCCGTCGCGGATGATGGTGATGGAATCGGCGATCTGCTCGATCTCGTTGAGCTTGTGGGAAATGATGATGCAGGTGATGCCCTTGGCCTTCAGGCCGAGCATCAGGTCCAGCAGGTGCTGGGAGTCGGACTCGTTCAGCGCGGCGGTGGGCTCGTCCAGGATGAGGATCTTCACGGACTTGTTCAGCGCCTTGGCGATTTCCACCAGCTGCTGCTTGCCGACGCCGATTTCCTTGATGGGGGTGTCCGGATCGTCGCGGAGCCCCACGCGTGCCAGCAGGTCCAGGGAACGCAGCCGGGCCTCGGCCCAGTCGATGACGCCCCGCTTGGTGGGTTCATTGCCCAGGAAGATGTTTTCCATGATGGACAGTTCGGGGATCAGGGCCAGTTCCTGGTGGATGATCACGATGCCGGCGTGCTCGCTGGCCCGGATGTCCTTGAACTGCTGGACCTGCCCCTGGTAGACGATGTCGCCGTCGTAGCTTCCGTAGGGGTACACGCCCGACAGGACCTTCATGAGGGTGGACTTGCCGGCGCCATTTTCGCCGCAGATCGCATGGATCTCGCCCGCCTTCACCCGAAGGCTTACGTTCGACAAGGCCTTAACGCCGGGGAATTCCTTGGTGATGGACCGCATCTCAAGGATGACCGGGTCCGTTTGCGTGGTCTGGGACGTCATGAGCCCTAACCCTCCAATGCAATGACTTCTTTGTCCGGCCGGCAAAGCGCAGGGCCGTCTGAACCAAAAGTAAACTGGATCACAGCTGTTGTCGTCAAGTCTTTAACGCAATTGCCGGGTAACGAATTGGTCTACGGCTTGCGGATTCCCGCGTGCTGGAAGACCAGCGCGGCTGCTCCGAGGGCCTCCGCGCGGTCGCCCAGCGAGGACATGGCAAGGGTTGTGGTCTCGCCGATCACGGGCACCGCATGCCGGATCAAACCCCTCCGGATGGGGTCCAGCAGGATGTTTCCCAGCCCTGCCAGAGGGCCGCCAACCACGATCACCTCTGGATTGATCAGGTTGGCTACATTGCCCAGCGCACGCCCTACCGCAAGGCCGGCGTCGTCCACCACGCGCAGCGTGGCTGAATCCCGGTTCAACGCCTTGCGGACGATATCGGCGGGGGTCATGGGGCGGTCCTCGCCGCGGCTGAGGAGTTCGATCATGGTGGTGGTTGAGGCGATGGTTTCGAGGCAGCCGCGGTTGCCGCAGCGGCACACCAGGCCCTGTTCGTGGATGGTGGCATGCCCGATCTCGCCGGTGATGCCAACGTTGCCGTAATAGGGGGCGCCGTTGAGGATCAGGCCGGCGCCGATGCCCGATCCGATCTTCAGGAACAGCAGGTTGCTGACCCCCGAATGCTGCCCCCAGGTCACCTCCGACCAGGCGCCCAGGTTGGCGTCGTTGTCAACAAACACGGGGATTCTCAAGGTTTCCTCAAGGTGCTGAAGGATGTTGATGCCTACCCACTCCGGGAGGATGGCGCCTTGGGCGACCGTTCCCGTCCGCCGGTCGATGGGGCCCGGAATGCCGACGCCGGCCCCGACGACGGAGGAGCGTTCCACCCCGCTTTCCCGCAGCAGCTTCTCCAGCAGGGCCACGGCGGCCTGGATGCCGTCGTCCGCCTGGTGGCCCAGGGGGAGCATTACCGACTCCTCCGCAATGACGTGGTAGCTCAATGAGGCGAGGACCACCCGCAGGTGCCGCCGGCCGAAGTCGATCCCGACTGCCACGGCCCCGTTGCTGTTCAGCCTGACGTTCAGGGCCCGTCGCCCCGAACTGGTGATGGGCTCTGTTGACGCCAGACCGGAATCGAGCATGATCTTGACGATGTTCGAGACGGTGGCGGTGGACAGTCCCGTCTGCCGGGCGAGCTCCGCCTGCGTCGACGGGCCGCCCATCAAAGTCTCGATGATCCGCTGCTGGTTCAGTTGCCGGAGGGCGGACTGGGAGCCCGGATTCTTGGGTTTGCTCCTCGTTGAGCGCGGGGTTGGGGACATGCTAAGAAGATTGCCCTATCGCTGCTCTTGTAGTCAAGAAGTTAACGCATTAGGCGAATGGATGGACATTCACTGAACGTGGAGACGGGCATATCGGACCGCGCCGTGCATTCCGACCCGGCCGGAGGGTTGCCGGGTCCAAAAGACCCGGAGGCCTGCCGGAGTGCTGGCTACGCTGGAAGTGAGAACGCTCCGGTGCGCCCGTTCCGCGGACCGGCCAACAGAAGGTGGTAATGATGCTGCTGTCCGTCCTGCAGGCGAACGCCGTGGTCCTGGACGTCGAGGCCAATCTCCGGACAATGGATGATGCCGCGCGCCGGGCTGCGCAGGAAGGTGCCGGCGTACTCCTCACCCCCGAACTGTTTCCTTGCGGGTATGCCCCGGCCAGGCTGCGGGCCGAATTGGACCCGGCCCGGCTTCCCGGTATCCGCGAACACCTCGCCGGCATCGCCCGCCGGAACGGCATCGCGCTCGTGTACAGCCTGCCGGCCCTTACCGGCGCGGCCCGCAGCGCCGGCAAGGATGAGGCGGGCGGCGAGCCGGCATGGCATATATCGGCAAGCCTGGTGGATGCCTCCGGCGCAGAGCTTCTGAGCTACGCCAAGGTGCATCTCTTTGGTGACGAGGAACGCGCGGCGTTCATCGCAGCAGCGCAACCTCCCGCCGTCGTGGATTTCCAGGGCCTCCGGACTTCCCTGCTGATCTGTTACGACATCGAGTTTCCCGAGGCCGCCCGGGCAGCGGCGGCCCGGGGCGCGGAACTGCTCCTGGTGCCCACCGCCCTGTCCACCGGTTTCGACGCCGTACCCCAGGTGCTTGTCCGTGCGCGGGCGCTGGAGAGCCAGCTCAATATCGCCTATGCCAACCACTGCGGGCATGAGGATGTCTACACGTTCGGCGGCGGAAGCGTGGTGGCAGGACCCGACGGCGGACTCCTCGCCCAGGGCGGGACGGATCCTGACCTGCTGTTCGCCAGGGTTGACGCCGCCGGCGTCCGGCGGGCACGCAAGGACGTGCCTTACCTGCGCGAGCGCCGGCCGGACCTCTACCGGGAATGGGAGGCAGGCCTGCCGGGGGCACCGGGCCGGGTGGTGGACAGCACGTCTTAGGCCCCGCTATGCCGGTGCGCCGCCGGTCAGCACGTCGGCGTAGTGGAGCGCAATCCACAGTTCGGCCCGCACCTGTGCCTGGTTCAGGTCCATCTGCAGGAGTTCGCCGAGGACGCCGATCTGCCGGCGCACGCTGTTCCGGTGAAGGCCCAGGCGTTTGGCCGAGCTGTCCCAGCTGCCGTTTTCGCCCAGCCAGCCCCGAAGGACCGCCAGCAGGGGATCGCGCCGCTCCGGTTCGAGCTCCAGGACCGGCTGCAGGAGCCGTTGCGCCAGAAGCGTTCCGGCCTCACGGCCCAACAGGCCCGCCACGGACCATGGCACCTCCTCTGCCCGGACGCTTTGTCCGCTCCTCTGAACCTGGCCGCGCAGGGACGTGGCGCGCTGGTAGGCGGCGGGAAGGCTGGCCAGCTCGGTCGGTTCGCCGACCACCAGGCGCCAGCCAAGCTTCTCGACGTCTGCCAGCAGGGCGTCGTCCACCTTGAGCCGGGTCACGGCCGCGAAGCCGTAGTCCGTGATCTCCACCAGCTTGGTGTCGAACATGCGCCGCCACTGCAGCAGTTCCCTGACGGGGCTTTCCCCCGCGGGCCATTCCGGCGCCTCGACCTTGATGCCCTGCACCACGCGCATGGGTGCCGATCGGGTGGAGGACAGGCTTTGGGCCAGCAGGTCCTTGAGGGCGTTGACATGTTTGGTGCCGCCGTTGGTGAGGCTCCCGGGGTGCAGCAGCACGGCCGTTGCCAGCTGGCCGGGGGCCAGCGACCCGCTGGTGCGCTGCCGCACCAAGAGCTCAAGGAGTCCGACGGCGGACTGGACCACGTTGTTCTGCGCGGGCGTCAGCGGGACGTCCGAGCCCAGGATCAGCGCTCCCAGGTTTGCGTCCCTGGTGCTGCGCAGCGGGTGGCCCACCACCAGTGCGGACCCGGGCTGGTCAAAGCCGTCCATTTCCACGCGCGGTCCGTGGCCGGACAGCAGCCGTTCCAGCATGGGCGCCAGCATGGCCAGGTCGACGGCGGTGCTGCCGCCGGCGCCGGTACCGCGTGCCCGGACCCGGCCGTCCGCGCCCACCATCACGGCCCAGACCGGAACGCGCTGCACCAGTGCGGCCAGCAGTTCGTGCTCCGGTTTGGGGGAGAGGACGGCACGCATGAGTTGGCGGTTGGTCTCCGCCAACTGCCGGAAGACCCGGGCGTTGTCGGTTTCCAGCAGCTGTGAGAACTGCAGTCCGATCGCCGCGAACGGAAGGGATTCCGGGACCTCGAACAAGGTGAGGTTGTGCCGCCGGCACGCCTCCACAACCACGTCGGGAACGGCATCGAAGTAGGGCCGGACCCCGAAGCCCAGGGCCGCCACCTTGGCCTGGACCAGCCGCTGCACGTAGGCGTCCACGTGGGCGGGCGAACCGCCGGCGCCAAGGAACGGGAGGCCCGCGGTGAGCAGGAACTCGCCCTCCGGCAGATAGGGAGTGGGGTCCTCCAGTTCGCTGGGCTCAACCCAGCGCAGGAGCCGGCCGCCGCTGCCGCCGTCGTGAAGGGTCTTCAGCACGGGCGGCAGCTGGTCGAGGAACTGCTGGAGGGTGACGAAGCTCAGCCGTCCGGACTCCGTGGCATCAGCCGTCATGGCCGGGCCCGGCGTGGACCGGCTGCCGCCTGCCGGGACGCAGGGCTCCCGGCCCGGCGGCAGCACTTGCCGGTTTGCCGGATCCGCTGCGATTGTGCATAAAGTCTCATGGTGGATCACTATAAGTCATTTTGCACCGTGTTGAGAGTTGGCTCACATGCCACCCTTGGTGAGGGGAAACCGACAACTACTCTGAAGGGACGTCAACGGTGACTGTGCCTGTGACCACCGAAAAACCCATTGCGCCAAGCATCGGACGGCCCGGCCTCCGGGCGCAGCTGCTGCGGCGCAAGCCGATTGGACAAATGGTCAGCGAAGCCGAAGGCGCCGGTGGCGGTGCCCGCCTGGTGCGCAGCTTCGGCGTCCTGCACCTGACCATGATCAGTGTGGGTGCCACCCTGGGGACGGGCATCCTGGTGATCCTCGGCGAATCAGTTCCGCTGGCCGGGCCTGCCATCTGGATTTCGTTCGTCATCGCCGGCCTGGCGGCGCTGCTCTCCGCGGTGTCGTACGCCGAAATGGCGGGACTGGTTCCTGCCGCGGGCTCGAGCTACTCCTATTCCTACGCCACCATGGGCGAGGGCATGGCCTGGATCTGCGGCTGGTGCCTCGTCCTCGAATACGCCGTCTCTGTGGCCGCCGTGGCGGTGGGCGCGGGCCAGTACGTCAACGAGACGCTCGCCGCGTTCGGGCAGGTACTTCCCGACGCGATGTCCCAGCCTCCGGGCGACGGCGGCCTGGTGAACGTACCGGCGATGGCCATTGTCGTGCTCGCCACCATCCTGCTGGTCCGCGGTGCCCGCGAGAGCGCCTGGATCAATACGGCCATCGTCGTCGTAAAAATAGGCATCCTGCTGTTCTTCTGCGCCGTGGCCTTTACCGCCTTCAACGCCGGAAACTTCGAGCCGCTCATGCCCATGGGGGCCGCAGGCGTATCCGCCGCCGCGTCCAGGGTGTTCTTCTCCTACATCGGGTTCGATGCCGCGTCCACCGCCGGCGAGGAAGCCCGGAACCCCAAGCGCGACCTGCCCCGCGCCATCCTGCTGTCCATGGTGATCGTGACCAGCATCTACGTCCTGGTGGCCGTCGCTGCCATCGGTGCCCGCCCCTGGGGCTGGTTCGACGGAACCGAAGCCGCGCTGGTCCAGATCCTCGAGGAGACCACGCACCAGCCGTGGATTGCCCTGGTCTTCTCCGTGGGCGCAGTCCTCGCCATTGCCAGCATCGTGCTCACCGTCCTTTACGGGCAGACCCGCATCCTCATGTCGATGTCCCGGGACGGACTGGTGCCGGCGGTCTTCAGCCGCGTCTCACCCCGTACCGGCACCCCGGCCGCAGGCACCCTTGTGGTGGGCATCGCCGTCGCCCTGACCGCAGGCCTGGTCCCGCTCGGCGCCCTGGCCGACGCCACCAGCATCGGGACCCTTTTTGCCTTCGCACTGGTCAACGTCGCGGTCATCTACCTGCGCCGCAACCGCCCCGACCTGACGCGCAGCTTCCGGGTGCCGCTGTACCCCGCCACCCCCGTGCTGGGGACGCTGATGTGCGCCTACCTCATGGCGAACCTCGGCGCCGACACCTGGCTTGTGTTTGGTGCCTGGATGCTGGTGGGGATCGCCATCTACTTCGGCTATGGACGCCGGAACTCGAAGGTAGCGGCTCTCAGCGAGCTCGACTACCGTGAACTGACCGCCAAGGCCCCGAGCCAGGAACCTGTGAAAGCAGAACTCTCATGACCACCGCCACCGAACTGCCTGCCTTCGACCCCTCCAGCACTTCCACCCGGCCGGCCGAAGCCTCCGGCCGGGAGGCCGGCGCACACGCTGCGCCCATCACCATGCTGAACCCCGACTTCCCGTTCAGCTACGACCACCACCTGGCCCATCCGGACGGACTGGGAACCGTCCCGCCGGAGCTGCACGGCACCGAAGTGGCCGTTATCGGCGCCGGACTCTCCGGCCTGGTGACCGCCTACGAACTGATGAAGCTCGGCCTGCGGCCCGTGGTCTATGAAGCGGACCAGATCGGCGGCAGGCTCCGCACCGCAGCCTTCCCCGCCGCCCCCGGTGTGGTGGCCGATCTCGGCGGCATGCGGTTCCCGGTGTCCGGCAAGGCCTTCTACCACTACGTGGACCTGCTGGGGCTTGAGACCCAGGACTTCCCCAACCCGTTGGCCGAAGCCACCTCCAGCACGGTGATCGAGCTGGCCGGGAAGAAGCACTATGCGGAAAAGCCCAGCGACCTTCCGCCGTTCTTCCGCGAGGTGGCCGACGCCTGGAAGGCGGCGGTCAACGACGGCGCCAAGTTCGTGGAGATGCAGGAAGCCATCCGTGCCCGGGACATGGCCCGGATCAAGGACCTGTGGAACGAACTGCTCCCGCTTATGGACGAGCAGACGTTCTACGGCTTCATCGCCGCCAGCGACTCCTTCAAGAAGGCAGGGTTCGCCCACCGGGAGGCCTTCGGCCAGGTGGGGTTCGGCACCGGCGGCTGGGACACCGACTTCCCCAACTCGATCCTGGAAATCCTCCGCGTGGTCTACACCGACGCCGACGACCAGCACCGGCTCATCCGCGGGGGAGCGCAGCGGCTGCCCGAGGCACTGTGGCAGCACGCGCCGTCGGACCTGGTCCACTGGCCCGCCGGCACCTCCCTGGCCTCGCTGCACTCGGGCTCGCCCCGCGGCGCGGTGGGAAAGATCAGCCGGGACCCGGACGGAAACCTGCGGGTCCGTGAACGGTGGGGCCGCGAGGCCAGCTACCCGGCCGTGGTGACCACGTGCCAGTCGTGGCTGCTGTCCACCCGCATCCACACCGAGGAAGCGCTGTTCCCGGCCGAGCTGTGGACCGCCATGGAGAAATCGCACTACATGCAGTCCTCCAAGACCTTCGTCATGGTGGACCGCCCGTTCTGGAAGGACATCGATCCGGAAACGGGCAACGAGGTCCTTTCCATGACCCTGACCGACCGGCTCAACCGCGCCACCTACCTGCTGGACAACGGCCCGGACCAGCCCGCCGTCATCCTGCTGTCCTACACCTGGAACGACGACGCGCTGAAATGGCTGGCCCTGGACGCGGACGAGCGCGTGGAACTGATGCTGCACTCCCTCGAGCAGATCTATCCCGGCGTGGACATCGCCGGGCACATCGTGGGCCAGCCCATCACGGTGTCCTGGGAGGCGGACCCCAACTTCATGGGCGCCTTCAAGGCCAACCTGCCCGGGCACTACCGCTACCAGCAGCGGCTGTTCAGCCACTTCAAGCAGGACAAACTCCCGGAGTCCCAGCGCGGCATCTTCCTGGCCGGCGACGACGTCTCCTTCACCGCAGGCTGGGCCGAAGGCGCCGTCACGACGGGCCTGAACGCCGTATGGGGCGTGGTGAAGCACCTGGGCGGCTCATCCGCGCCTGGCAACCCGGGTCCCGGCGATCTCCTGGACGAGTTCGGCCCGGTCAGCCTCGACTAAGCGTGGAGCCCGCGGTGCTGCGCCGCGAGCTCCACGTACCGCTCCGCGTTGGCGCGGACGCCGTCGAACTCCTCCTCGGTGAGCTCGCGCCGCACCTTGGCAGGCACGCCCGCCACCAGGGAGCGGGGCGGGACCACAGTGCCCTCGAGCACCACGGCGCCGGCCGCCACCAGCGAGCCGGCGCCGATCACCGCCCCATTGAGGACGGTCGCGCCCATGCCGATCAGGCAGTCGTCCTCCACTGTGCAGCCATGCACGACGGCGGCGTGCCCCACGCTGACACCCCGGCCCACCGTGCAGGGGAAGCCGGGGTCCGCATGCAGCACCACGTTGTCCTGCAGGTTGCTTCCGGCGCCCACCGTGATCGCCGCGGTGTCGGCCCGGACAGAGACGCCGTAGAAGGCGCTGGAATCCTGGCCCAGGCTGGCCTTGCCGATGATGGACGCTGAGGGCGCCACAAACGCTGTTTCATGGACGGCCGGGGAGTTGCCGGCAAAAGGGTAAAGAGGAGCCATGGGTTCACCCTAAGCCACCCCTGCCCGGCCGCCGGTCCCGCGCGCATTAAGACTGTTGCCCTTAGGTGGACGGGCGGTGCGGAGGACCCTGAGCCGGTGATGCTGCCGAAGCTAGTTGAAGACCACCGTACGGTTGCCGTCCAGGAGCACCCGGTGTTCGGCGTGCCACTGCACGGCCTGGACCAGGGTGCGGCCTTCCACGTCGCGGCCCATCTGCACGAACTGCTCCGGCGTGCGGGCATGGTCCACCCGGATGACTTCCTGTTCGATGATCGGGCCCTCGTCCAGGGCAGCGGTCACGTAGTGTGCCGTGGCACCGATCAGCTTCACACCCCGGGCGTGCGCCTGGTGGTACGGCTTGGCGCCCTTGAAGGACGGCAGGAACGAGTGGTGGATGTTGATCGCCTTGCCGGTCAGGTCGGTGCAGAGCTCGTCGGAAAGAATCTGCATGTAGCGGGCCAGGACGGTCAGTTCAATGTCGTGCTCGGCGATGATGGCCCGCAGCTTGTCCTCCGCCTGCTCCTTGGTGTCCTTGGTCACCGGGATGTAGTGGAACGGGATGCCATAGAACTCGGCGAGCCCGGCCAGGTCCTGGTGGTTGGACACAATGGCTGGGATCTCGACCGGCAGGGTCCCGGAGCGCTGCTGGAACAACAGGTCGTTGAGGCAGTGGGCCGAGGTGCTGGCCATCACCAGGGTGCGGACCTTGTCGCCGACACTATGAAGGTTCCACTGCATGGAGAATGCTTCCGCCACGGGCTCCAGCGCGGCCCGCAGCTCCGACTTCGCCGCTGCCGTGGTCACCTCCACGCGCATGAAGAAGTTGCCGGTTGCCGGGCTGCCGTACTGCTGCGAATCCGTGATGTTGCATCCCGCCACCAGCAGGGCTCCGGCCACGGCATGGACAATGCCGGGACGGTCCGGGCAGGACAGGGTTACTACGTACGCTTGGTTCAGCAGCTGTTCATTCACGCGTAATAGCCTACCCGCGCGGCGGGCCGCGGTTTTGGTAGGCTGGAAGGGTCGCAACTGGCGTTGGGTGGCGAACCACCAGGGAGCGGCAATCACGAAGACCACGGATCGTACGCCTGGGCCGAGGGTCATGTTTTGCCGGAAATTGGGGCTGCGCCCGCGTCAGCACAGCAGCGCCGTGCCGTGTTTTCACGCCCTGTCATCAACGCGGTGCGAAAACGCGCCAGCCGGTAGCCTGACCTAAGCAGTGCCCGTATCCCTAGCCAGGAGTTCTTCGTGACTACTACAGCCACCTCAACCACCGAAGTCAGCAACCAGCCGCTGGCCGAACTCGACCCCGAAATCGCCGCAGTCCTCGAGCAGGAGCTCGGCCGCCAGCGCGGCACCCTGGAAATGATTGCATCCGAGAACTTCGCACCCCGCGCGGTCATGGAGGCCCAGGGCTCCGTCCTGACCAACAAGTACGCCGAGGGCTACCCGGGCCGCCGCTACTACGGCGGCTGCGAGTACGTCGACGTTGCAGAGCAGCTGGCCATCGACCGGGTCAAGGCACTGTTCGGCGCCGAGTACGCCAACGTCCAGCCGCACTCCGGCGCGCAGGCCAACGCCGCCGCCCTCTCCGCCATGATCACCCCCGGCGACAAGATCCTGGGCCTGTCCCTGGCTCACGGCGGCCACCTGACGCACGGCATGAAGCTGAACTTCTCCGGCAAGCTCTACGAAGTGGCTGCCTACCAGGTGGAAGAGGACACCTTCCGGGTGGACATGGACAAGCTCCGCGAGCAGGCCATCAAGGAAAAGCCCCAGGTGATCATCGCCGGCTGGTCCGCCTACCCGCGCCACCTGGACTTCGCCGCCTTCCGCTCCATCGCCGATGAAGTGGGTGCGCTGCTCTGGACCGACATGGCACACTTCGCCGGCCTGGTTGCCGCCGGACTGCACCCGAGCCCGGTGCCGTACTCCGACGTCGTCACCTCCACCGTGCACAAGACCCTGGCCGGTCCCCGCTCGGGCGTGATCCTGGCCAAGGAACAGTGGGCCAAGAAGCTGAACTCCAACGTCTTCCCGGGCCAGCAGGGCGGGCCGCTGATGCATGTGATCGCCGCCAAGGCCGTGGCCTTCAAGATTGCCGGCACGCAGGAATTCAAGGAGCGCCAGGAGCGCGTCCTGGAAGGCGCCAGGATCATCGCCGACCGCCTGAACCAGGCCGACGTCGCCGAGGCCGGCGTCTCGGTCCTCACCGGCGGCACCGACGTGCACCTGGTCCTGGTGGACCTGCGCAACTCGCAGCTTGACGGCCAGCAGGCCGAGGACCTCCTGCACTCCGTGGGCATCACCGTCAACCGCAACGCGGTGCCGTTCGACCCCCGCCCGCCGATGGTCACCTCCGGGCTGCGCATCGGCACCCCGGCACTTGCCACCCGCGGCTTTGGTGCGGCCGAATTCACCGAGGTGGCCGAGATCATCGCCACCGCACTCAAGGCCGGCAACAGCGCCGACGTCGAGGCCCTGCAGGCACGCGTGGACAAGCTGGCAGCCGACTTCCCGCTCTACCCCCAGCACGAGCAGTGGTAACCGATGACTGAAACCACAACCGCACAGATCCTTGACGGCAAGGCCACCGCCGCCGCCATCAAGGCCGAGTTGACCGAACGCGTGGCCGCACTCAAGGCCAACGGCGTCACTCCCGGCATCGCCACTGTGCTGGTGGGCGCCGACCCCGCCTCGCAGCTGTACGTCTCGATGAAGCACAAGCAGTCCGTGCAGATCGGGATGAACTCCATCCAGCGCGAGCTCCCGGCGCACGCCACCCAGGAACAGGTGGAGGCCCTCATTGACGAACTCAATGCGGACCCCGCCTGCCACGGCTACATTGTGCAGCTGCCGCTGCCCAAGCACCTTGACACCGATGCCATCCTGGAACGGATCGATCCCGCCAAGGACGCCGACGGCCTGCACCCCACCAACCTCGGCCGGCTGGTGCTGAACGTCAACCACAAGATCACCACCCCGCTGCCGTGCACCCCCCGCGGGGTCATCGAGCTCCTCGAACGCAACGGGTACAGCCTGGCCGGCAAGCATGTTGTGGTGGTGGGACGCGGTGTCACCATCGGCCGCTCGATCGGCCTGCTGCTTACGCGGCGGGACGTCAACGCCACCGTGACCCTGACCCACACCGGCACCACCAACCTGTCGGAGCTGCTCCGCCAGGCGGACGTCATCGTGGGCGCGGCGGGTGTGAAGCACATCGTCAAGGCGGGCGACGTGAAGCCGGGGGCGGCCCTGCTGGATGTGGGGGTTACCCGCGAGACCGACCCGGAGACGGGCAAGAGCAAGGTCTACGGCGACATCGATCCGGCTGCCGCGGAAGTGGCCGGCTGGATCTCGCCGAACCCCGGTGGTGTGGGCCCCATGACCGTCGCGCTGCTCATGACCAACGTGGTGGAGGCTGCCGAGCGCGCAGCCGGCGTGGACGCATAGCCCGCCGCCGGGCAGGGCGCCGGCACCGGGTTCCTGTACTGAGCACCTGAACAGCGGGCCGGGGCACAACGAAGTACGACGGCGGCACGGCACCTTCCCCATGGAAGGAGCGGTGCCGCCGTCGGCCTCTTTAACCTGGGCCGGAACGGCACGCACCGTACTCCCGGGGGAGTACGGGCACTACGCCCCATCCGGCGACTTTCAACGCCGGCGGGCATAGGCTCGGAGCATGCAGCGCCGTTTCCGGGGACCGCCTACCGCCGCCATCGTTGTGGTGGTCGCCGTGATCCAAGTCGCCGGGTCGGCGTTCGCTTCGTCGCGGCAGCCGGGCCACCCACCCCTTGATGCCGTGGCACTGGTCCTGCTGCTGCTGGGCCCGGCAGCGCTGGCGTTCCGCCGGCGCGCACCCCTGGTGATGCTGCCCGTTGCCGCTGCCGCGACCGCGGGCTACCTTGCCTTGGGCTACGCGTGGGGCCCTGTGGTCCTGTCCCTTGCCGTCGCATTGATCCTCACCGCGGCGGCCGGGAAAAGGACGGTTGCCTGGTCCGTGGCCGCACTGGGAACACTGGTGCTGTTTCTCGGCGCAGCCCGCAGCGGCGACGAGGGGACGTTCATCCGCGCATTTGCCGGGTCCTCATGGCTGGCCATCCTGGTCCTGATCGGAGAAGGCGTGCGGCTTCGTGGCGAACGCGTCGCCGAACGGTACCGGCAGCAGGCCGCCGCCGAGCAGGCTGCCCGCGACGAGTACCGGCTGGCTCTGGCGCGGGACATCCACGACGTGGTGGCGCACTCGCTGTCCCTGATCAACGTGCGGGCCTCGGTGGCCCGGCATCTGGGCGAGAAGGACCCGGCCCAGTTCAGGCCTGCCCTGGAGACCATCAAGGCAGCCAGCAAAGAATCACTGGCTGAAGTCCGGCAGCTGCTCGGCGTGCTCCGGGAGGACGCTCCGCTGAGCCCCACCCGCCGGCCCGGCCTCGGCCAGGTTACGGAGCTCGTGGAAAACGCGCGGCGCGCCGGGCTGGACGTCAGGCTGCAGGCCGATCCGGCTGCGGACTCCGCTCCCGGTGCAGTGCAGGAAGCGGCCTACCGGATCACCCAGGAGGCACTGACCAACGCCGTCCGGCATTCCGGGGCGCAGACGGCCGGAGTCTCCATCAATGCGGCAGGAGCAGAACTGGTGGTGACCATCGACGACGACGGCGCCGGGGCGGCCACAGCCCCCGAAGGTAACGGCATCACCGGCATGCGGGAGCGTGTGGCGGCTTTGGCGGGCCGGCTTGAGCTGGGACCCGCGCCGTCCGGCACAGGCTGGCGGGTCCGGGCGGTCCTCCCGCTGGACGGGCATCCACAGGTGGATCCGCAGTGATCAGCATCCTGCTGGCAGACGACCAGAATCTCATCCGGGCAGGCTTCCGGGCCTTGCTGGACGCGGAGCCGGACATGAAGGTCGTGGCTGAATGCGGCACCGGGCGTGAGGCTGTGCGCCTGGCCCGCCAGCACCGTCCGGACGTGGTCCTGATGGACATCCGCATGCCCGATGGTGACGGTCTTGACGCGACCAGGCAGATCCTCTCCGATCCTGCGCTGTCCGGAACCCGCGTGGTTATGCTCACCACTTTCGAGCTCGACGAGTACATTGCGGAGGCTGTGCGGGCAGGCGCCGCCGGCTTCCTGGTCAAGGACACCGAGCCCGCGGAGCTTTTGCGCGCGGTCCGCATCGTGCACGACGGTGACGCGCTCCTTTCGCCGTCGGTGACCCGGCGGATCATGGCCCAGTTGGCACGGCACTCCCGCGCCGCCCAACGGCCTGTGGCGCTGGACCGCATCACGGACCGTGAGCGGGAAGTCCTCCAGCTTGTGGGGGAGGGGTTGAACAACGTCGAGATCGCGGAGCGGTTGTTCATCACACCACTCACGGCAAAAACGCACGTCTCCCGGATCATGGCAAAGCTGATGGTGCGGGACAGGGCCCAGCTGGTGGTGCTTGCCTATGAATCCGGCCTGGTCCGGCCGGGGTGGGCAGGCTGACTGGTGGTCGGTGCACCCGCCGGACTCCCTGGGGAGTACGGGGCCGGTTCCAGGTGACTCCTGCCGCCGGACGCGCCCGCAGGCTCCGCCAACAAGACTCGATACCAGGCCGAAACCGCGGCCGGTCAAAAGAGGCCGGTCAAAAGAGTCTGGAGAATGAAATGTTCACTTCCGTTACCACCGCAATCTCCGCGGCAGCAATGTCTGCCGCGTCCCGGGTGCCGGCCGATACGGTCGTCTACGGGCCGTGGCATGGCGCCTTTGCACCGTGGTTCCTGTTGATCCCCCTGTTCTGGATCCTGGTCATAGCGCTGTTCATCTTCGTGGCCCGCCGGACCTGGCGCAGGAACCAGCACTGGGCCGCCGGCCAGGGCGCCGAAGGCGTGCTGCGTGAGCGCTATGCCCGCGGCGAGGTCGACGAGACGGAATTCCGGCAACGCCTGGAGGTCCTGCGCAGCGGAGAACGGCGGCAGAAGTGACCGCCGGCCGCCGGGCCGTTCGCCGGGGGTGGAAGGAGGCGGAAGCACAGCCCGCCGTTTGAGACAATGGCTGCATGCGAACTTTGGGCAGCTCCACGTCATCCTCCAAACCCGCCAGGGGCGGCTTTTCGATGTTCCGGATCAGCGGGCCCGGCCTGATGGTCCTGGTGACGGCGTTCGTGGTGGCCGTGATCTTCGCCGCAAACCAGAACGACGTGGTGGGCTGGGTTGTCGCCGTCATCGCCGCCTTTTGGCTGGCATTGGCGCTCTTCGTGGTCTTCAGTATCCAGAAGGCTGCCCGGAAGGCCGGCGCCAAGCTGTCCGAAGCCCACGATGCCTTCAACACGGCAGCCGGCCGCGCGCCGTCGCACGCTTCCGCCGACCATGGCGGCACCCGCGTCCTCTACGAACGCTCACAGGCCGATGAGGTGCGCGACCTGAAGCTGGACCATTCCTTCAAGATCGTCCAGGTCCAGGTCCGTGTGGTGGAGGAGGAGCGCGCCAAGGGTGCCGCCGCCAACCAGGACACCATCAACCGCGCACTCGAAACCATCGAGATCACGGCCACCAACGCCCGGGACATGATCAAGTCGTCCGGTGGAAGCGGAGAGCCGGTGACCGGAACCATCATCGACTAGAGTGGAGCGGGTGAGCTCGGCATTGAAGAAGGACCACCTTCGCATCGCATCCGTCAACGTAAACGGCCTCCGGGCTGCCTACAAAAACGGGATGGCGGCCTGGCTGGAGCCGCGCGAAGTGGACATCCTCTGCCTGCAGGAAGTCCGTGCGCCCGACGCCGTCGTCCGGCAGCTGCTGGGGGACGACTGGCACATCCTGCACGCCGAGGCTGAAGCGAAAGGCCGGGCCGGCGTCGCCATTGCGTCACGGCAGGAGCCCCTCGCCACCAGGAACGGCATCGGTGATGACTACTTCGCCACCGCCGGGCGCTGGGTCGAAGCGGACTTCCGCTTCCCCGATGCCGCCGGGAACCCGGTCCAGCTCACCGTCGCCAGCGCCTACGTGCACTCCGGCGAAGTAGGGACCCCCAAACAGGATGACAAGTTCCGGTTCCTTGACGTCATGACCACCAGGCTCCCGGAGCTGACCAAGCACAGCGACCACGCCCTGGTGGTGGGGGACCTCAATGTTGCCCACACGCCCCGGGACATCAGGAACTCAAAGGGCAACCTCAAGAAGGCAGGGCACCTGCCGGAGGAACGCGCCTACTTTGACCGGTTCTTTGGCGAAGACATCGGCTGGCACGACGTGCACCGGAACCTGGCCGGGGATGTTGACGGCCCCTACACCTGGTGGTCCTGGCGCGGCAAGGCCTTCGACAACGACACCGGCTGGCGCATCGACTACCACCTGGCCACCCCCGAACTCGCGTCCTCCGCCATCTCGGCAGTCGTCGACCGTGCAGCGACCTGGGATACCCGCTTCTCCGATCACGCCCCGCTGGTAGTGGACTACCAGCTCTAAGCCCCGAAAGTTTTTCCATGACCACCCAGACTTCCCCCACCGCCAAGAAGCGCATCCTCTCCGGCGCCAAGCCCACCGCCGATTCCCTGCACCTGGGCAACTACATCGGAGCAGTGTGCAACTGGGTGCAAATGCAGGCCGAGTACGACGCCGTCTTCTTCATCCCGGACCTGCACGCCATCACCGTCGACTTCGATCCCGCAGAGCTGGCCAAGCGCACCCGCATCGTGGCGGCCCAGTACATCGCCGCCGGGATCGATCCCGACAAGAGCATCTTCTTCGTGCAGTCCCATGTCCCTGAGCACGCCCAGCTCGCCTGGGCGCTGAACTGCATCACCGGGTTCGGTGAAGCCTCACGGATGACCCAGTTCAAGGACAAGACCCAGAAGTCCGGCGCAGACTCCGCCACGTTGGGCCTCTTCGCGTACCCCACGCTGATGGCCGCGGACATCCTCCTGTACCAGAGCGACCTTGTCCCCGTGGGCGAGGACCAGCGGCAGCACCTGGAGCTGACCCGGAACCTGGCACAGCGGTTCAACACCCGGTTCGGCCACACGTTCACGGTTCCCGAGGCCACGATCGTCAAGGAAAGCGCCAAGATCTACGACCTCCAGAACCCCAGCGCCAAGATGTCCAAGACGGGTGAGTCGCCCAACGGTGCCATCCAGCTGCTGGAGGATCCCAAGATCGCGGCCAAGCGCATCAAGTCCGCGGTGACCGACGCCGGCACTGACATCCGCTTCGATCCCGAGGAAAAGCCCGGGGTGTCCAACCTGCTCACCATCTACTCATCCCTCACGGGCAGGACGGTGGCGGAGCTCGAAGCCGAGTACCAGGGCAAGATGTACGGCCACCTCAAGGTGGATCTTGCCGAGGTGGTGGTGGACTTCATCACGCCGCTGCGGAACCGGACCAACGAACTCATGGGCGACCCCGCCGAGCTTGACCGGCTGCTGGCCCTGGGCGCGGAACGGGCGCGCGAGATCGCTTCCGTAACCCTTGGCCAGGTGTATGAGCGCATGGGTTTCCTGCCGTCCCTCAGCCTCGCAGGGGTCCGCTAGCGCCATGTCGTCGGGAAACGCCACCGCCAGGGGAGGTGCCCGCCCTGCGCGCCAGGCCGAGCGGACCGCAGCGGCCCGCTTCGGTGAACAGACCGGCCGGAACGCGGCGGCGGAGCAGGACGTGGACCGCAGCGACGAGATCAGTGTGGGCGTCATCCTGGGCTTTCCCGCCGAGATTGCAGAGGAACTGCAGCGCTGGCGGGCCTCCTTCGGCGACCCCCTCGCCGAGGTGGTGCCGGCGCACATCACGCTGGTCACCACCACCCCCACCAGTGACTGGGAAGCCACCCGCCAGCACGTCCGCGAGGTGGCCCGCTGCCAGAGCCCGTTCATGGTGACCATCGCCGGGACGGGGACATTCCGGCCGGTGTCGCCCGTGGTGTTCATCAACGTCGAAGCCGGCTTCCAGGATTGCGTCGACCTGCACAACAAGCTTCAACGGGGTCCGCTGGAGCGCGACCTGCCCTTCGCCTACCATCCCCACGTCACGATCGCCCACGATGTGGCACCGGAAAGCCTGGATGAGGCCGAAACGGTGCTGAAGAACTACAAGGCCACCTTCCCCGTGGTTAGCATGGGACTCTATGAGCATGATGCCGACGGCATCTGGCAGCTACGGGAAGAGCTGGACTTTGGGACCGAAACTGACAACCACGCCGGCACCAGCTGCACGGACGCTGCCGCGGACACCACCAACGAAGGCCGCTGAGCGGCAACCGCTGCCCACCGAGCACGCCCAGCTGAAGCTGGCCGTCATCCAGAAGCGCATGGAATGGGGAAAGGCCAGGAGAGCCGGCGGCGGCGCGGTGCCCGGCGTTATGGCACTGATCCAATGGCTGCTGGCAAAGCTCAACACCTTTCGCCCCATGCGGGCATTCCAGCACTACAACCTGCAGCACGGACCCCTGTTGAGCGCGGGCATCGGCTTCCGGATGTTTTTCTCCATCACCGGTCTGCTGACCACGGGTTTTTCGATTGCCGGGCTGGTCCTCAGCGGGCAGCCGGCCCTCCTTGACACGATTGTGGCCACGGTGGCGCAAAGCGCCCCCGGCCTCCTCAAGGTCGGCAACGGGGACGGCCTGGTGGACCCGAAAGACCTCCTAAACCCCGGCAGCCTCGGCTGGACGGCGGTGATAGCGGCCGTGGTCACCATCGTCACGTCGCTGGGCTGGATCAACGGAATGAGGGACGGCCTGCGCGGCGTCCTGCAACTTCCGCCGCTCGTGGCCAACCCCATCCTGGTGAAACTGCGCGATGCCGGAACGCTTCTGCTCCTTGGGCTTGCCCTGGTGATCAGCGCGGGCGCTTCCCTTGTCTTCGGCACCCTGGCGGGCTGGGTGGTGGGATTGCTGCATCTGAGCGATGCCGTGGCAGGGCCCCTGACCACGTCCGTCAAGATCGTTGTACCGCTGGTCCTGAACTGGGTTACGGCGCTGATCATGTACCGCTTGGCTGCCGGCCTCAAGCTGTCCCGGCAGGCATTGCTGGAAGGCACCGTCCTGGCGGCGGTCGGCACCACGGTCCTGCAAATCTTCAGCACCGAGCTGTTGGCCGGAGCCAGCCGCAACCCGATCCTCGCGTCGTTCGCCATCATCATCGGCCTGCTGATCTGGTTCAACCTGGTCAGTCAGGTCTACCTTGTCTCTGCTGGCTGGGCGGCCGTCCGCGAGGCGGACCTGGAGTCCGGCGGTGCTCCGCGCAAAACCATCCTGGGTGCCCGGCGGGCGACGCCCCAGACCTAATCCCACAAGGGCCTGCCGCAACGGCCGGGGCCAGCGAACGCAGCGAACGTCAGGGGGCGCGGATGAGGCCTTCGCAGGCCACCGACCAGTCGGCCGGGAAGCCGGGCGCATGCCTTCCCGGCCCGCCATCCCACCCTGCCGCCATCAGCGCTGCAGCAGCGAGCAGCCCCCCGTTGCCGGGCAAATACAAAGGCAACGAATCCGTTTGACGGTTATGCCCATTGGGCAGGACCGTATTCTTTGCTGCACCGAGCAGGAGCGCGTCCACTGCAGCCTCCGGGTCGCCCAGGCGCGCTGCCGTCATGGCCATCACAGGGTAGTCCCAGCCCCAGGTACTGTCCCAGTCCCAATCGGCCAGGACATCATCGAGGGTGGCGCGCATGGTGGATTCGTCGATCAGGTCCGTCAGCGGAAGGACACCGAGCGCGCAAAGCATGGAGGGGTGATCGGTCCTGATGGTAAAGGGCGCCACGTCCATGGCCGCATAGACTCCATCAATCACGCGCGGCCGTACCAGCCCATCCGCAACCGCCGCCCAGGACGGGACCGGTTCCAGTCCCAGCCGTTCCCGCCAGGCAGAAGCGGTCCGGAGGGCCCATTGCCAGTAAGCCAATTCGAACGTGGGGTTGCTGACGGACGCCCGCAGGGATCCGTAACTTTCCTGCGCCGGAATGAGGGGTGGCCCCAGTTCGAAGCCCCTTGCGGTGGGGTGCGCGAAGCTGGCCATGAACGCCGCCGACTCGAATACCACCTCCGCGAACTCAGCCAGCACCTCACGCGTGGGATTGGCCCGATACACCAGTTCCGCCAAGTGGATGGGATGGGGCTGCTGCCAGATCAGGAACGTCCCGATCGGGCTGGGGCTCTCCCTGCCGTCCGGACCTACCTGCTTTGGCCAGCGGGCGCCGTCGAAACCCTGCGCCTTTGCCGTCTGCCGTGAACTCTCCAGCACCGATCCATACCACCGCAGGGAGGGCAGCAGGAGTTCCACCCGGTCCCACAGCGCAAAGTGGGCAGCATGCCACCAGTGCATCTCGAGATGGAAGCGCCCCCGCCAGGAATTGCAGACGAGACCTGTTTCCTGCGGCGGCAGCGATCCTGAGCAGTTGACGGCGGTGACGTACTGGGAGAGCACGATCCGGCGCTCCAGTTCACGGGCCCGCGGATCTGCGGTGCCGGCCAGTTCGATCGCACCCCCGGATGCCCAAAAGCGGGGCCAGTGGGCACGCGATGCGGCCGCTACGGTACTGCCGGGCAGCGCGCCGTCGCGGGCGGAATGTTCGACGGCGGGGCCCGGGGGAGTGCCAACGCCGGCCGGCGCCGGCATGAATGCAATGGAGAGGTCCAGGAAGTCCCGGCCGCAATCCGTGCCGGGTTGTACCAGGATCCGGTGTGTCTCCGTCTGCTCCACCCTCAGGCCAGGGCCGGTGAGCACCACCTGGTACCGGGAATCATCGAGTTCGCGCTGAATGGTCCAGCTGGTCACGCCGGGGTGGAACGTTGAACTATGGGGTCCATGAAGGGAAGTGGTGTGCGCTCCGGGTTGGTCCCAGGCGGCAGCATCATGCCACGCCTCCGAACCGTACGGAAAGTCGAGGGCGATGGCCAGGCCCTGCCGCAACGCGCCGGACTCCACCCGGACGCCCAGTTCATCACGATGCGGATGGCAAGCGGTGGTCACGGTGACGGGATGAGCGGCAAGGGTGAACCTGCTGGTGACAGTCCCGGTCCAGAGATCGAGTATTTGACTGGCGTCGGAGAGCTCCGAGGCGCTGATGCTCCGGCTGGACTGGTCCTTCGCCATCTGGAATCCGATGCGGCCCAGGTCCAGCCGGTGCGGGTTGGCACGCAACCACGTTTCCGCTGCCGTCGTGCCGGTTTCCCGGTCGTTCACTATCCCGCCCACCATGTCCACGTACGGAACTGGTCCGTGGGGCGAGTTATAGATGACCGTTGAGCCGACAAGGCTGTAATCATCGCCGCCAGGAATGGAGTGCCATCCCCAGGTGGACTGGGTGCCCAGCAGGGTGCCGGGAGGAAGTCCGTCCCGTGCGCCCACCGGGTACTCCGCCGGCAGGGTCTGCAGCCCCGTGAGGTCCATCGTGAATGCGAATTCACCGTTGCCGACGGAGACGGGACTGCGTGGGTCGAGGCTCTCCTGCAGGACGTTATGGCGCCGCACCAGGGCGTGCCGGTCGATGGGTTCCGGGCCTTCCGGGGAAGTTGCCCCGTGCGGTGGGATGCTCCTGCGGCTGTGCACGGTGCATGCTCTCCTGATAGTCGGATAGGGGCAGCTGAGAAACCGCTTTCAGCACTCTATCCTTGGGTCGGTTGGATGCTCTGTCAAGACGTGGGGCCTGCGTCCAGCCGCACGAAATTTTTCGGGCACCTTCCTGGACCACAGCAACAAGCACCGGACCCTTGACGATGACAAAACGGTGTTGATACGTTTCACGAAAACGCTTTCCCATTTGCAGAGGAAGAGGCCTGCCCGATGACGAGCCAAGGTATCCGCCGCATTCGCACCTCCATTGCCATCCTTTCGGCCACCGCCATCCTGGCCGTTACCGCCGGCTGTTCCAGCCCTTCGGGGAATACCGCGGAAGACGGGCCGGTGGAAATCAGGTTCTCCTGGTGGGGAAACACCGGCCGGGCCGAGCTGACCAACAAAGCCATCGCGGAGTTCGAGGCGGCCAACCCCAACATCAAGGTGAAACCGGAATACGGCGATATCGGCGGCTATTTCGATAAGCTCGCCACCCAGATGGCCGCCAACGATGCGCCCGACGTCATCACCATGGGCGGCGCCTATCCGGCCGAGTACGCCAACCGTGGAGCCCTCCTGGATTTGTCGAAGGTGTCGGGCTCGCTCGACCTCTCGAAAATTGACCAGGGGGCGCTGGAAAACGGGCAGGTCAAGGGCAAGCAGTACGGGGTCTCCACGGGCGCCAACGCGCTGGCGATCGTGGTCAACCCCGCTGTCTTCGCTGCAGCCGGGGTCCCGCTGCCGGACGACAACAACTGGAGCTGGGAGGACTTTGCGAGGACTGCAGCAGCCATCACGGCGAAGAGCCCCCAAGGGACGTACGGAACGGCCACCGTCCTCACCCATGACTCCCTGGATGCCTTTGCCCGCCAGCGTGGCGAATCCCTCTACACCCAGGACGGGCAACTGGGGCTGGCCAAGGAGACGGTGCAGGACTACTTCGACTATTCCCTCAAGCTCAGTGACTCCGGAGCTGCCCCAAGCGCGTCCGAAACTGTGGAAAAGCTTAACGTCAGCACAGAGCAGACGCTTATGGGTATGGGGAAGGCGGGGATGATGCTCACGTGGAGCAATTCGCTGACGGCCCTCAGCAAAGCCTCCGGCGCTGACTTGAAGTTGCTGAAGCTCCCCGGCGAAAAGCCCACGCCGGGAATCTGGCTCCAGTCATCGCAGTTCTACACCATCTCCGCACGCAGCAAGCACACGGACGCCGCGGCCAAACTGGTGAACTTCCTGGTGAACAACCAGGCCGCGGCCAAAATCATCCAAAGCGACAGGGGCATTCCCGGCAACGCCGGCATGCGCGCTGCCATCCAGGACCTGCTGACCCCGCAGGGGAAGGTCGAAGCTGAGTACATCAACCAGATCGGCAAGATGGACTTCGCCCCCACCTACATCGGGCCCACCGGCTCCACAGCTGTTTCCGAGATCACAGCCCGGATTAACACCGAGGTCCTCTTCAAACGGCTGACGCCCGCCCAGGCCGCTGAGCAGTGGATCAGCGAGAGCAAGGCTGCCATCGGCAAATAGCCCCGCTACTGCCCTGCATCCAGGTACTGGTCCGCCCAGGCGGCGATGATCCGGGCGGCCCGGGCAGCCTGGCCCTTGCCGGTCAGCAGGTGGTCGCTTCCCTCGAGGGACACAAAGTTCCGGGGATGGCGGGCCGTCTGGAAGATGGTGCTGGCATTCTCGATCCCCACGGTGTTGTCGGTGGGGGAGTGCAGCACCATCAGCGGCTTGTGCAGCTGACGGATGCAGTCTGTAAGGTCCGCGTTCTCCAGGTCCTCCACGAAGTGCCGGCGGATTTCCACCCGCTTGCCGCCAAGGTCCACCTCCGCGCTGCCCTCACTGAGGATCCTGTCCAGCGCCGCGTCGAAGACGTGGGCCACGTGCTTGGGGGAGAAGGGTGCTCCCACCGTGGCGACGGCATCAAGCTCCGGGATGTCCCGGGCGGCTGCCAGCACAGCTGCCCCGCCGAACGAGTGCCCCACCAGCAGGGAGATCTCCCTGCCCTGGCTGCGCATGAACTCCGCGGCCTTCACCGTGTCTGCCACTTTGTGGCTGAACGAACCGGCCGACCATTCCCCGGCGGATCCGCCAAGGCCGAGGTTGTCGAAACGCAGCATCCCGATCCCGCTGTCAGCAAGTGCCTTGCACATCCGCGACGCGGAGGGGCTGTCCTTGCCAAGGGTGAATCCGTGCGAAAACACTCCCCAGCCCTTGACGGGACCTTCGGGCAGGTCGACGATTCCTGACAGCATCTCGCCTGTGGAACCGGCGAAGGACACTTTCTCGGAGCGGGACATGCTGTCGCCTTTCGTGCGTACGGGCCAGGTTGCTCTGGTGGTTGGTACGGAAACGACGACGGCGCCGCCACCACACGTGGTGAGCGACGCCGTCGGCCGTTGAAACTGTTGGTGGAACTGCCTAGATCTTACGGGCCAGGATGGCCTGCTTGACCTCCGCGATGGCCTGGGTGACCTGGATGCCGCGGGGGCACGCCTCGGAGCAGTTGAAGGTGGTGCGGCAGCGCCACACGCCTTCCTTGTCGTTGAGGATCTCCAGGCGCATGTCGCCGGCGTCATCACGGGAATCGAAGATGAAGCGGTGGGCGTTGACGATCGCGGCGGGTCCGAAGTACTGCCCGTCCGTCCAGAACACGGGGCAGGAGGACGTGCACGCAGCGCACAGGATGCACTTGGTGGTGTCGTCGAAGCGCTCCCGGTCCTCGGCCGACTGCAGGCGTTCCCGGGTGGGCTCGTGGCCCTTGTTGATGAGGAACGGCATGACCTCGCGGTACGACTGGAAGAAGGGTTCCATGTCCACGATGAGGTCCTTCTCCACCGGCAGGCCCTTGATGGGCTCCACAGTGATGGGCTTGGACGTGTCCAGGTCCTTCAGCAGCGTCTTGCAGGCAAGGCGGTTGCGGCCGTTGATGCGCATGGCGTCCGAGCCGCAGACGCCGTGGGCGCAGGAGCGGCGGAAGGACAGGGTTCCGTCCGTCTCCCACTTGACCTTGTGCAGGGCGTCCAGGACACGGTCCGTGCCGTACATGGTCAGGTGGAAGTCGTCCCAGGTGGCTTCCGCGGAAACTTCCGGGTTGTACCGGCGGACCCGAAGGTGCACATCGAAGGTGGGGATTTCCCCGCCCCCGCCGACGCCGGCAGGAAGTTCAACCTTTGAGGCTGGCTCAGCGATTTCAGCGGACATCTTAGTACTTCCTCACCATCGGCTCGTAGCGGGTAAAGACAACCGGCTTGGTGGCCAGCCGGATGCCGGCGATTGATTCCGCCGATCCGTCAGCCGGCGCATGGTCATCCTTGTACGCCATGGAGTGCTTCATGAATTTCTCGTCGTCACGCTCGGGGAAGTCCTCGCGGAAGTGTCCGCCGCGGGATTCCTCGCGGTGCAGGGCGGCCACGGTCATGACCTTGGCCAGTTCCAGCAGGAAGCCGAGCTCAACGGCCTCGAGCAGGTCCAGGTTGAAACGCTTGCCCTTGTCCTGGACGTTGATGCGCTTGTACCGCTCCTCGAAGGACGCGATGTCCCGCAGCACCTGGTTCAGGGTATCCGCCGTACGGAACACCTGCATGTTGGCGTCCATGGTGTCCTGCAGTTCCTTGCGGATCTGCGCCACCTTCTCGTCGCCGTTGCCGTTGCGGGCAATGTCCAGCAGTTCTGTGGTGTAGGCCAGCGGGTTCTCCGGCAGTTCCACGAACGGGGCACTCTTGGCGTATTCCGCGGCGGCGATGCCGGCGCGCTTGCCGAACACGTTGATGTCCAGCAGGGAGTTGGTGCCCAGGCGGTTGGAGCCGTGGACGGAAACGCAGGCAACTTCACCGGCGGCGAAGAGGCCAGGAACAACGGTGTCGTTGTCCTGCAGGACCTCGGTCTCGATGTTCGTCGGGATGCCGCCCATGGCGTAGTGGGCGGTGGGGAACACCGGTACCGGCTCGGTGTACGGCTCCACGCCCAGGTAGGTGCGGGCGAACTCGGTGATGTCCGGAAGCTTGGCATCGATGTGCGCCGGCTCCAGGTGGGTCAGGTCCAGGAGGACGTAGTCCTTGTTCGGGCCGCAGCCGCGGCCCTCGCGTACCTCGTTGGCCATGGAACGGGCCACGATGTCACGCGGCGCGAGGTCCTTGATGGTGGGGGCGTAGCGCTCCATGAAGCGCTCACCCTCGGAGTTGCGCAGGATGGCGCCTTCACCGCGGGCGGCCTCGGAGAGCAGGATGCCCAGGCCGGCAAGTCCGGTGGGGTGGAACTGGAAGAACTCCATGTCCTCCAGGGGAATGCCGCGGCGGAAGGCGATGCCCATGCCGTCACCGGTCAGGGTGTGGGCGTTGGACGTGGTCTTGAAGACCTTGCCGGCGCCGCCGGAGGCGAACACCACGGACTTGGCCTGGAACACGTGCAGTTCACCGGAGGCGAGGTCGTAGGAAACCACGCCGGCCACGCGCTTTTGCTTGTAGGGCGTGCCGTCTTCGCGGACAGCGTCCTCTTCGACCGTCAGCAGGTCCAGGACGTAGTACTCGTTGTAGAACTCAACGTTGTGCTTGACGCAGTTTTGGTACAGGGTCTGCAGGATCATGTGGCCGGTGCGGTCCGCGGCGTAGCATGCACGGCGGACCGGAGCCTTGCCGTGGTCGCGGGTGTGGCCGCCGAACCGGCGCTGGTCGATCCGGCCTTCCGGGGTTCGGTTGAAGGGCAGGCCCATCTTTTCCAGGTCCAGCACGGCGTCGATGGCTTCCTTGGCCATGACCTCGGCCGCGTCCTGGTCAACCAGGTAGTCGCCGCCCTTGACGGTGTCGAACGTGTGCCATTCCCAGTTGTCTTCCTCGACGTTGGCAAGGGCTGCGCACATGCCACCCTGCGCCGCACCTGTGTGCGAGCGGGTGGGGTAGAGCTTGGTCAGTACTGCTGTGCGCGCGCGCTGACCGGATTCGATCGCGGCGCGCATGCCAGCGCCACCGGCACCGACGATGACGACGTCGTACTTATGGACCTGCATACCAGACGCTCTTTCTCTCAAAATTCGCTATGAAACAACGGGGCGGCTTTGCCTGCTCCGCAAAACAGGGCCCGCGGATAAGCCCGCGGGCCCCGGGGGTGTGCCAGTGCTAGGCAGGGCAGAATCCGCCCGGAAGGGCAACGCCGTTCACCACGGGGCACGGGTTGAAGGTGAAGATGACCAGGGTGCCCAGGAGGATGATGACGACGGCGGCAGCGTAGAGAACGGTCTTCAGCCAGCGGCGGGTGGACGTCTTCTCTGCGTAGTCGTTGATGATGGTGCGCACACCGTTTGTGCCATGCAGCATGGCCAGCCAGAGCATGGCCAGGTCCCAGACCTGCCAGAACGGGTCTGCCCACTTGCCGGCCACGAAGCCGAAGTCGATGGCGTGGATGCCTTCGCCCACCATGAGGTTCACGAACAGGTGGCCGAAGATGAGGACCACCAGCACCACGCCGGACAGGCGCATGAACAGCCAGGCAATCATTTCGAAATTGCCCTTGGAGCCGCTGCTGCGGCGGTACTGGGGAGCGATCCGCCCGCTGCGGGGGCTCTCGATGGTTGCAGTCATGGCTTAGTGACCTCCGAGGGCGAGGGACAGGTGGCGGATGGAGAAGGCGACCATGGTCACGACCCACAGGGCCAGGACTGCCCACAGCATCTGCCGCTGGTACTTGGCGCCCTTCTTCCAGAAGTCGACGGCAATGATCCGCAGGCCGTTGAAGGCGTGGAAGACGATGGCGGCAACGAGGCCGGTCTCGCCCAGCGCCATCAGGGGGTTCTTGTAGGCGCCGATCACAGCGGTGTAGGCCTCCGGTGACACACGCACCAAGGAGGTGTCCAGGACGTGGACCAACAAGAAGAAAAAGATCACTACACCGGTAATGCGGTGTCCTACCCAGGACCACATGCCTTCACGGCCGCGGTACAAGGTGCCAGCTGGTTTTGTCGGCACTGATAAACCTCCCTGCAACACAGCGGCGCTGGCATGAGATCCATGCGGGGGGAACGCCTGCTGCGAGAGCACTCGTAGCTCAGGCCTAAATCTAGGCTTCGCTACCAGCTTATTCAATTTCAGTGATTGTTGGTGCCCAGTACTGGAGCGGATTTTCCGGCGAAATGAGACGAACACCACATGATTGCGGCTGTTTAGGTGCAGGCCCGCGGCGAATCGGGCCCTCCGCGCCGCCAAGGGGGAGGGTTGCGGCCCGTCGGCTAAAGTAGGCCGTGATGAGTACAGACAAAGTGACAAGCCCGGCTTCACCCCTTGACCGTTTCATAGCGGTGATTCCGGCAGGCGGAGTGGGGACCCGCCTCTGGCCCCTGTCACGTGCAGCAGCTCCCAAGTTCCTTCACGATCTCACCGGGTCGGGCAGCACCCTGCTGCGCGCCACCTATGACCGGCTGCACCCGCTCGCGGGCAACCGGATGCTGGTGGTCACCGGCCAGGCCCACCGGGACGCCGTGTGCCGCCAGCTCCCCGAGGTCCATGACGCGGACCTCGTCCTTGAGTCGGAGCCCAAGGATTCCGGCGCGGCCATTGGCCTCGCCGCGGCGATCCTGCATGAACGCGACCCGGACACCATCATGGGGTCCTTCGCCGCCGACCAGGTGATCAGCCCCGACCAGCTGTTCCAGGAGGCCGTCCGTGAAGCGATCCACACCGCCGCGGCCGGCAAGATCGTGACGATCGGCATCAAGCCCACCCACCCGTCAACCGGCTTCGGATACATCCGCTCCGGCAAGGCGCTGAACATCGAGGGTGCGCCCAGCGCCCACGACGTCGTGGAATTCGTTGAAAAGCCCGATGAAGTGGTGGCCCAGCAGTACGTGGACAGCGGTGACTATGTCTGGAACGCCGGCATGTTCGTGGCGCCCGTGTCCCTGATGCTTAAGCACCTTGAGGCCAACCAGCCCGAGCTGTTCCAGGGCCTGCAGGAAATTGCCCGGGCCTGGGACACCCCCCAGCGCGACGAGGTCACGGCGCGGATCTGGCCCACCCTGCCGAAGATCGCCATTGACTATGCAGTGGCCGAGCCCGCCGCCGAAGCCGGGGACGTCGCCGTCGTGCCCGGGACCTTCCGCTGGGACGACGTCGGCGACTTCGCCTCCGTGGGCCGCCTGAACAGCGCCAAGGAAGTGGATGACGTTACCGTCCTCGGCGAGGGCGCGCGGGTGTTCACCGAGAACTCAAGCGGCGTGGTGGTTACGGACACCAAGCGGGTGATCGCCCTGATCGGCATCGAGGATGTGGTCATCGTCGACACCCCGGACGCCCTGCTGGTGACCACCATGGCGAATTCGCAGCGCGTGAAGGCGGCCGTGGATGCGCTCAAGGCCAGCGGGGACACCGACGTCCTCTGACCGGCCGTTTTCCCGTGGGTCCTGCCGGCGCGGCACCTGCCGGCAGGACCCGGATGTAATGCTGCGTCAGTGAATGGGCGCTTAACCCAACACCCTCGCTAGAGTGAAACAGTGCGCAATTACACGACTGAAGCCGAGCCCACCGCTTTGGTGGCTCCGTGGCTCGAACCGCTCCTGCCGGAACTGATCGAATTCCGGCGGGACCTGCATGCGCACCCGGAGCTGTCCTTCAAGGAGTTCCGCACCACCGACAAGCTCGCCGAGCGGCTGGAGGCCGCAGGGCTGAGCCCCCGCCGCCTGGAAGGCACCGGCCTGACGGTGGATGTGGGGGAGGGGCCTATCGCCACTGCCCTCCGCGGCGACATCGACGCCCTGCCCATTATCGAGGAAACCGGGCTCCCGTTCGCGTCCAAGAACCACGGCGTCACCCACGCCTGCGGCCACGACGTGCACACCACCACCATGCTGGGCATCGCCCTGGTCCTGCACCGCATGCACCAGGAATCTCCCCTCGGCGCCACCGTCCGCATCATCTTCCAGCCCGCCGAGGAAACCATGCCCGGCGGTGCGCATTCCTGCATTGAGCAGGGCGTGCTCGACGGAGTGCCCCGCATCCTGGCGCTGCACTGCGATCCGCGCATCGAAGTGGGCAAGGTGGGAACGCGCATCGGTGCCATCACCTCCGCCTCGGACACCATCCGGATTGAACTGTCAGGCCGCGGCGGCCACACTTCCCGCCCGCACCTCACCGAGGACCTGGTGTTCGCGCTGGCGCAGATCGCCGTGAACGTTCCGGCTGTCCTGTCCCGCCGCGTGGACGTCCGCAGCGGCGTGTCCGTGGTCTGGGGCCAGATCACGGCCGGCTCGGCACCGAACGCCATACCCGGCAGCGGCTACATGGCGGGAACCATGCGCTGCCTGGACCGGGATGCCTGGCATGCCGCCGGCGAACTCCTTGACGAAGTGGTCCACCAGGTGGCCGCGCCGTACGGCGTGGACGTCCACCTGGAGCACACCAGGGGCGTGCCTCCGGTGGTGAACTCCGAGCACGAGACTGCCATCATCGAGGCTGCAGCGCGGGCCGAGATCGGCGAAAGCGCCGTGGTGCTGACGCCGCAGTCGATGGGTGGGGAGGACTTTGCATGGTTCCTCGCCGAACTTCCCGGGGCCATGATGCGCCTGGGCACCAAAACGCCGGGCGGCGAGGATTACGACCTGCACCGCGGCGACTACATCCTGGACGAGCGCTCCCTCGGCCTGGGCATCCGGGTGCTGACGGCAGCGGCCCTCCGGACCATCCGCGACCTGGAGCAGGGCCCGGTCTCCTGACAACCGTGCCTGGTATCCCCGTGACCCGGCGGGGATACCAGGCACTGCTGTTCCAGGACGGCAAGCAGAGTACCCGGCTGCTCCCCAGGGCGCCTGACCTTGCGGTAAGTTGTGCACAACTTAGTTGTGCGTTACTGTTGTGTCATGACCGAAGCACCCCGCCTTGACCGGCAAGTATGTTTTGCGCTCTATTCGGCATCCCGCGCCGCCACCGCCGTCTACCGGCCGGTCCTGGATGAGCTGGGACTCACGTACCCGCAGTACCTGGTGATGCTGGTCCTGTGGGAAAGCGAACCCCGGGGCGTGAAGGAGCTTGGCGGGGAACTTGGCCTCGATTCCGGCACCCTGTCGCCGCTGCTCAAACGGCTGGAAACGCTGGGGCTGGTGGAACGGCGGCGGTCCGGCGAGGACGAGCGCCGCGTTGCGATCCACCTGACGCCCGCCGGACGGAACCTCAGCGGCCCGGCGAGTGCCATTCCGCAGCGGCTGGCCGATGCCGCCGGACTCTCCCTGGAAGAGCTTGAACAACTGCGGACCACGCTCGGCAAGCTCACGGCGGCACTGCACGAATCACTGTGAACCCTGAATACTGCACCATCCCAACAACAGGACGGATATCTTTCGTGAAGACTCTCTACACCGCAGAGGCCCTGGCCTCGGGCGAAGGCCGTGACGGCGCTGCCCGCAGCAACGACGGCAAACTCGCAGTGGCCCTCGCCAGCCCGGTCGAACTCGGTGGCAGCGGCCAGGGCACCAACCCTGAACAGCTCTTTGCCGCAGGGTACGCCGCCTGCTTCCACTCGGCCCTGCGCCTTGTCGGCCGCAAGGCAGGCGCCGACCTGACGGATTCGGCAGTGGCAGCGAAGATCCATCTGGGACAGCTGGACGGGGGCGCCGGCTTCGGACTGGCCGCCGAACTGGAAATCGCCCTGCCGGCACTGGACCTGGCCACGGCTGAAGACCTCGTCGCCAAAGCGCACGAAGTCTGCCCCTATTCGAACGCCACGCGCGGCAACATCGCCGTCGACCTCAAGATCCTGGAGTACGCAGCATGAGCACCGCCCTTGCCACCACCACCCGTGAAATCCGCCTGGCCTCCCGCCCCGTGGGGCGCCCGTCCGGTGAGAACTTCGAACTCGCAGAGTCACCGCTGCCCGCACTTGAAGACGGCCAGATCCTGGTGCGCAACCTCTTCATGTCCGTGGACCCCTACATGCGGGGCCGCATGAACGACGTCAAGTCCTACTCCGCCCCCTTCGCGGTGGGCAAAGCGCTCGACGGCGGTGCGGTGGGTGAGGTGATCGCGTCCCGTTCGTCGGCACACCAGGAGGGCGACGTCGTCGTCCACTCCCTGGGTTGGCGGGAGTATGCGGTGGTGGACGGCAATGCTGCCACCCCTGCCCGCACTGACCTGGCACCGGCGTCGGCTTTCCTCGGCGCCCTGGGCATGACCGGGCTGACGGCCTACACCGGCCTGTTGAAGGTAGCGGAATTCAAGCCGGGGGACGCCGTATTCGTCTCCGGCGCCGCAGGTGCGGTGGGCTCCCTGGTGGGCCAGATCGCCAAGGCCATGGGCGCCTCGCGGGTCATCGGCTCTGCAGGCTCGCCCGCCAAGGTGGCCCGGCTCCTGGAACTCGGCTTCGACGCCGCCTTCGACTACCACGACGGCCCCGTCCTCGAGCAACTGGAGAAGGCCGCTGGCCCGGCCGGCATCGATGTCTACTTCGACAATGTGGGCGGCGAGCACCTCGAAGCCGCCCTGGCCGTCCTGAACGTCGGGGGCCGCGTGGCAATGTGCGGCGCCATCGCCCAGTACAACTCCACCGAACCCACCCCCGCCCCCCACAACCTCATGCAGGCCATCGGCAAGCAGCTGACCCTGCGCGGCTTCCTGGTGGGCGGGCAGCGGCAGCACGCGGCCGAGTTCGCGGAGAAGATGGCCGGCTGGCTGGCCGACGGGACCGTGCGTTACGACGAGACGATCGTGGACGGGCTGGAGAACGCTCCGCAGGCCTTCATGGACCTTCTGGACGGCGCCAACACCGGCAAGATGCTGGTCCGGCTGTAGCCGGCTGCAGCACGAACCAATATGAGGGGCACCGCATGGCGCGGTGCCCCTACTGCTTGGTAACAACTTGTAAACAATCTCCCGGATGGGCTCCCGCCGTGCTATGGGGACGTGGCGCAGGCCACTAAAGTAAGTGCCATCAGTGCGCTCCGGCGCAGTGCTGCGTGCCTTCAGTGAAAACAGAATTTCAGCGCCGAAACGGACACTCATTGAATTCCAGCCCGTAGCGCCACTCGCATCATCCCTGGAGGAAAATTGAAGAAATCACTGCGTGCCAGCTTCAAGCGCGGTTCAATGGCCGGCGTGGCCACCCTCGGTGCGTCCGCCTTGCTGCTCAGCGGTTGCGGAGCCCCTCCCTCCTCGTCCGGCCCCTCAGGTTCAGCCACCGCATCGGATTACACAGCGTGCATGGTGTCCGACTCAGGCGGATTCGACGACAAGTCGTTCAACCAGTCCGGCTACGAGGGCCTGCAGAGCGCCGTTAAGGATCTCGGCATCCAGGAGAAGCACGTCCAGTCCAAGGCTGACACCGATTACGACCCCAACCTCCGCTCCATGGTCCAGCAGGGCTGCAAGCTTACGGTCACCGTAGGCTTCCTGCTCGGCGACGCCACCAAGTCCATTGCGACCGCCAACCCTAACAGCCACTTCGCCATCATCGACTACAACGACCCCACCTTCCCCAAGAACGTCAAGCCGATCGTCTATGACACGGCCCAGGCCGCGTTCCTGGCGGGCTACCTCGCCGCCGGCACCTCCAAGACCGGCAAAGTGGCCACCTTCGGCGGCATCAACATCCCCACCGTGACCATCTTCATGGACGGCTTCGCCGACGGCGTGAAGTACTACAACGAAAAGAAGGGCAAGAGCGTCCAGCTCATCGGCTGGGACAAGGACAAACAGGACGGCACCTTCGTTGGCGACTTCAAGCAGGTGGACAAGGGCAAGGTCCTGACCCAGGGCTTCCTTGACCAGGGAGCCGACATTGTCCTCCCTGTGGCGGGACCCGTCGGCGGCGGCGCAGGCAGCGCGATTCTCGACGCAAAGTCCAAGGGCAAGGACGCGAAGCTCATCTGGGTTGACTCGGATGGCTACCTGACTGCCCCGGATTACAAGTCCGTCATCCTCTCCTCCGTCCAGAAGACCATGGCCACTGCTGTGGAATCGGTGATCAAGGACGACAAGGACGGCAAGTTCGACGCCTCCCCGTACATCGGAACCCTGGCAAACGGCGGGGTGGCCCTGGCTCCATTCCATGATCTCGATTCCGCCGTGCCGGCGGACCTCAAGAGCGAACTGGACCAGCTCAAGAAGGACATCATCTCCGGCACCGTCAAGGTCGAGTCGAAGTCCAGCCCCACCAAGTAAGCACCGAACCGCGGGGCGCGCTGCCCTTCCGCCGTTACCCCGGCAGGAGGGCAGCGCGTTCTGCTTTGCTGGCAACGTACGGTTGCCAGCACCATGCCGGCAGTCCCTTTTTGCCGCATGGCTGCCCTGCCCAGGAACCATCCGTGACACTAGGCTGGGACTACCCGCTGCCTTGCCGCCGACAGCGCGCCGGAGCAGATCCATACACACACAGATTGGTTGGGGTTTTGAAACTCGAACTGAAAGGGATCACGAAGCGATTCGGGTCCCTGGTAGCCAATGACCACATCGATTTGGTCGTCGAACCGGGGCAGGTGCACTGCCTCCTGGGAGAGAACGGCGCAGGCAAATCCACCCTGATGAACGTGCTCTACGGACTGTACGATCCGACCGAGGGCGAAATCCTTGTCGATGGCAGGCCTGTGGTCTTCAAAGACCCCGGCGAGGCGATGGCCGCCGGCATCGGAATGGTTCACCAGCATTTCATGCTCATCCCTGTCTTCTCAGTGGCCGAGAATGTGGCGCTGGGCAATGAGACCACCAAAGCCGCCGGTCTGCTCAATCTGGAAGCCACACGCGAGAAAATCCGCCTTATCTCGGACCAATACGGGTTCGACGTCGACCCCGACGCCATGGTGGAGGACCTGCCGGTCGGGGTCCAGCAGCGGGTAGAGATCATCAAGGCGCTGGTTCGTGATGCCGAGGTGCTTATCCTCGACGAACCCACTGCCGTGTTGACGCCGCAGGAGACCGATGAACTCCTGGACATCATCCGGCAGCTGAAGCGCGACGGTAAGTCGATCGTCTTCATCTCCCACAAGCTGCGTGAAGTCAAAGCCATCTCGGACACCATCACGGTCATCCGCCGAGGCAAGGTGGTCGGGCAGGCCGACCCTACGGCTTCCCCCACCGAACTGGCGTCCGCGATGGTGGGCCGCACTGTGAGCCTGACACTCGACAAGGCGCCGGCCAAGACTGGTGAGGTGACCTTCAAGGTCCGCAACCTGACCGTGACGGACCACAACGGCCAGCACGTGGTCGATAACCTGTCCTTCGACATCGCCAAGGGCGAAGTGCTCGCCATCGCCGGAGTGCAGGGCAATGGCCAGACGGAACTGACCGAGGCGATTCTAGGCGTGCAGCCGCACGTGGCCGGGTCCATCACGCTCGACGGTGTTGAACTGCTGGGAAAGAGCGTCAAGAACGTCCTCGGTGCCGGGGTGGGCTTCGTCCCCGAAGACCGCACCCTTGACGGCCTGGTGGGCACGTTTACCATCTCCGAAAACATGATCCTGGACCTCTACGACAAGGCACCCTTCGCGCGCGGTGTGGGGATGAAACCCGGCGTGATTGCGGAGAACGCCGCCAGGAAGGTCGAGGAATTCGACGTCCGCACCCCGTCGGTCTCGGCAGCGGTGGGGACCCTCTCAGGCGGAAACCAGCAAAAGGTCGTGCTGGCCCGCGAACTCTCACGCCCGCTGCGCCTCTTCATCGCTTCACAGCCCACACGCGGCCTTGACGTCGGCTCGATTGAGTTCGTCCATAAGCGCGTCATCGCCGAACGTGACCACGGAACGCCGGTCATGATCGTGTCCACGGAACTGGATGAAGTACTGCAGCTGGCAGACCGGATCGCGGTGCTCTACCGCGGCCGGCTCGTGGGGATCGTACCCGCCACCACCTCCCGGGACGTGCTGGGCCTGATGATGGCGGGTGTCCCGGCCGCGGAAGCGGAAGCCAGCGCCTCCGCCCATGCCTCCGGCGCCACGACCACAGCGGCGGTTTCGGAGCCTGCCGGCCACGAAGGAGAATCCCATGTCTGAGAAGATAACCCCGGAACCGCAGGCCACGAACCACAGCGGCGCCCAGGAGAGCGCCGGCACCCAGGTGCCCGGCGGCACCACCTCCGAGGCTGTCGCCTCAGACGTCGTGCTGGACACCGCAGGTGGCCAAATGCCGCCGTCAGCCGTTCCCGCAGCCACCCAGCGTCATGGCCGGGACCATGACCGGGACAGCAGCGGATCGGTTCTGCACCAGATCTTCACCGGCAACGCCATGGTCTCCTTCCTCTCCGTGCTGCTTGCCATCGTGCTTGGCGGCATCCTGATGGCAGTGACCAACCCCAAGGTCGCCGTCACGGCCGGATACTTCTTCGCCCAGCCCGGAGACCTCCTGACCGAAGTCATCCGTCCGTACACTGCCCTCGTGCAGGGATCCATCTTCAACTGGGCCGGCGCCGACCTCGCCGCGCAGCTGTACCCGATCACCGAGACCCTCACCGTCGCAACCCCGCTGATCTGTGCGGGGCTCGGCGTCGCGCTGGCGTTCCGCGCCGGCCTGTTCAACATCGGTGCCCAAGGGCAGATCATCTTCGGTGCGCTCTTCGGCGCCTACGTCGGCTTCGCCTGGCACTTGCCCATCGGTCTGCACCTGCTGGTCGTCATCCTGGCCGGACTGGTCGGCGGCGCGGTCTGGGGCGGCGTCGTCGGCCTGCTGAAGGCACGGACTGGCGCGCACGAGGTAATCGTGACCATCATGCTCAACTACATCGCCAACTTCCTGCTGCTGTTCCTGCTCACCACCCCGGCTTTCCAGCGCAAGGGTTCCACCAACCCGATCTCACCGTTCCTTGACTCCACCGCGTTGTTCCCCGAACTGCTCGGACCGCAATTCCGCCTGCACGCCGGCTTTCTGATGGCGATAGCGGCCACCGCCTTTGTCTGGTGGCTGCTGAACCGCTCCACGATCGGTTTTGAGTTCCGCGCCGTCGGCGCGAACCCCAGCGCGGCCCGCACCGCCGGCATCAACGTCGCCCGCAGTACCATCCTGGTGATGGCGATCGCCGGTGCGCTGGCCGGCCTGGCCGGCGTGGCCCAGGTGTCCGGCACGGAAAAGTACCTTTCCGGCGGTGTCGCCGCCTCCATCGGTTTTGATGCCATCACGGTGGCGCTGCTGGGACGCTCGACGCCGTGGGGAACCTTCTTCGCGGGCCTGCTGTTCGGCGCCTTCCGCGCCGGGGGCGTGGCAATGCAGGCCCAGACACAGACGCCGATCGACATCGTGCTGGTCATCCAGTCCTTGATCGTGCTGTTTATTGCAGCACCGCCGCTGGTCCGTGCGATATTCGGACTCAACCCCCGTAAGAAGAAGACCACCACAAGTGGAACCGCAGGTTCGCGTACCGGCGGCGTCAAGAGCGGAGCGGCAGCATGAGCGCCACCACACAATCTCCCGCCAGCAAACAGCCAGGCACCGGAAAGGGAACCGGCAAGACAACCGGAACCAACCGTGCCGGCCGCCCGGCAGGCACAACGGAACTGGTGAGCTGGAAGGCCGGCATTGGCCTGGGCCTGCTCGCCATCCTGGGCACCGTGCTGTTCGGGCTCCTGGCCAACACAAAATCTGCCGGGTTCCGGATCGCCGAAGCGCGTGATCCGAACGCCTCCTCCACCGCAGCGTGGATCACCCTGGCCGTGGCGCTGGCGGCCGCCGCCTACGTCGGCTACCGCTGGATCAGCCAGCGGCGCGAGGGCGGGGGAGTGGACCGCTGGATTCCCGCTACAACCATCGCTGCCGTCGTCGTCTTGGGCCTGGCCGCCCTGGGCGTGGCACGGGTGGAGAAGGTCACCGTACCGTCGATGGCGCTGGGCTGGATCTGCTCGATCCTGCTGGTCGCCCTGGCGGCATACTCCTGCTTCCTGACCGTGCAGCGGCGGCGCACCCCCGGATGGGTTGGGGGTCTTTTCGCGGTGGTCTTCCTCGTCGGGTTCATGATCTGGATCGTCGCAGGCGGCCGTGACCCCGAGCCGTCCATTTCCCTCGGCGGCCTCCTGGCCGGCGCCGTGACGCTGGCCGTACCCCTGGTATTCGGCTCGTTGTCGGGAGTGCTGTGTGAACGTGCCGGCGTGGTCAACATCGCCATCGAAGGCCAACTCCTGCTCGGTGCCTTCTCCGCCGCCGTAGTCGCCACCGTGACTGGCAACGTCTATGTGGGCCTTATCTCTGCTGCCATCGCCGGTGCTCTTGTGTCCCTGGTCCTCGCAGTGGTGAGCATCAAATACCTTGTCAACCAGATCATCGTCGGCGTGGTGCTCAACGTTCTGATCAGTGGCCTCACCAGCTTCCTGTTCTCCACCCTGCTTACCGCAGACCCGGAACACCTCAACAAGCCCGGCCGGCTGCAGGCTGTGGATATCCCGTTCCTTGCCGACATCCCGATCATTGGCCCTATCCTGTTCCGGCAGTCCCTGGTCGGCTACCTCATGTACGTGGCCGTGATCGTCGTATACGTGGGGTTGTTCCACACCAAGTGGGGCCTGCGGGTGCGTGCCGTCGGCGAGCACCCACAGGCGGCGGACACTGTGGGCATCAACGTCAACAGGACCCGCTTCATCAACGTCCTCATGGGCGGCGCGATCGCCGGAATTGGCGGTTCCTTTTTTACCCTTGTGTCGGTGGACGCCTTCAGCAAGGACATGTCCGGCGGCCGAGGCTATATCGCCCTTGCCGCCATGATCTTCGGGCGCTGGAACCCCATCGGGGCGTTCCTGGCCGCGCTGCTGTTCGGATTCGCCGACAACCTTCAAAGCATCATCACCATCATCGGCTCGCCGGTGCCCAGCCAGTTCATGGCGATGCTGCCGTATGCCCTGACCGTCATCGCGGTGGCCGGCCTGGTGGGACGGTCCAGGCCGCCCGCCGCCGACGGCATCCCCTACGTCAAGGGGTGACGGCCATGGACAAGGTAGCCGACTCTCAGGGACAGGGCGTGGACTGGCAAATGCTGGAGTCCGCGGCCGTCGCCGCCATGAAGAACGCCTACGCCCCGTATTCGAAGTTTCCGGTGGGCGCTGCGGCGCTCACCGGGGACGGCCGCATCGTCACCGGCTGCAACGTGGAGAACGCCAGCTATGGGCTGACGCTCTGCGCCGAGTGCACGCTGGTGGGAAACCTGCAGATGACCGGGGGCGGACTGCTCCGGGCCTTCTACTGCGTGGACGGGGCCGGCAACGTCCTCATGCCCTGCGGCCGGTGCCGGCAACTGCTCTACGAATTCCGGGCCCCGGGCATGCAGCTCATGACCACCGCCGGCATCAAAACTATGGACCAGGTGCTTCCCGACGCCTTTGGTCCCGAACACCTGGAGGAGACCCGGTGACCGAGAACAAAGCAGAAGCGTTCGACGCCGTCGACATCATCCGCATCAAGCGGGACAAGGGGACGCTGAGCCCCGAACAGATCGACTGGACCATCGACGCCTATACCCGCGGAGCCATTGCTGATGAGCAAATGGCCGCCCTGAACATGGCCATCCTGCTCAACGGCATGGACCGCGCCGAAATCGCCCGCTGGACCGCGGCCATGATTGCTTCCGGCGAGCGGATGGATTTCTCCAGTCTCCGGCGCCCCGACGGCGGCCTGAAGTACACCACGGACAAACACTCCACGGGAGGCGTGGGGGACAAGATCACCCTGCCGCTGGCCCCGCTGGTGGCGGTGTTCGGCGTCGCCGTCCCGCAACTGTCCGGCCGCGGGCTGGGCCACACCGGCGGGACCCTGGACAAACTTGAATCCATTCCGGGCTGGCGGGCGAACCTCAGCAACGACGAAATCCTGGCCCAGCTGCAGGACGTGGGGGCGGTGATCTGTGCTGCCGGAGCCGGGCTGGCACCGGCGGACAAGAAGCTCTACGCGCTGCGTGATGTCACGGGCACCGTGGAAGCGATTCCGCTGATCGCGTCGTCCATCATGAGCAAGAAAATCGCCGAGGGCACCGGCTCGCTGGTCCTGGACGTCAAGGTAGGCAGCGGCGCCTTCATGAAGGATGAGGCCCGCGCCCGCGAACTCGCCGAAACCATGGTGGCGCTCGGCAAGGACGCCGGGGTCAACACCGTAGCGCTGCTGACCAACATGAACACTCCATTGGGCCTCACCGCCGGCAATGCCATCGAAGTCGAGGAATCCCTCGAGGTCCTGGCCGGTGGCGGCCCGGATGACGTAGTGGAGCTGACAGTCCGGCTCGCTGGGGAGATGCTCGCCTGTGCAGGCGTGCACGACGCCGACCCCGCGGCCGCGCTCAAGGACGGCCGCGCGATGGACGTCTGGAACCGGATGATCGCCGCCCAGGGCGGCGACCCCCGGGCCGCCCTTCCCGTCGCCAAAGAATCCGACGTGGTCTACGCCCCGGCGGACGGCGTGCTGGTGGAACTGGACGCCCTGGCCGTCGGGGTGGCTGCGTGGCGGCTGGGCGCCGGCCGCGCCCGCAAGGAGGATGCCGTCCAGGCAGGGGCCGGGGTGCGCATGCACGCCAAGCCCGGCGCCACCGTCCGCGCTGGGGAGCCGCTGATGACGCTGCTCACCGACACCCCCGAGCGGTTCGCCCGTGCCCGGGAAGCCCTGGAACACGCCGTCGTCATCGCCCCGGAAGGCTCCCGGCCTGCCCAGCAGCTCATTATCGACCGCATAGCGTAGCGACCCATGCAGGCCATCAACGACTTCATCCTCGCCGCCGCCGGACAGCCGTGGGTGCTGGTCCTGGTGCTGGCCTGCTGTGTCATCGACGGTTTCTTCCCGCCCATTCCCAGCGAGTCCGTCGTGGTGGGCCTGGCAGCCGTCGCCGCCACGGCGGACGTACCCAACCCGCTGCTCCTGGCCATGGTGGCGGCAGCGGGTGCCTTTTCGGGGGACAACATCGCCTACCTCCTGGGCAGGCGGGTCGGAACCCGCCGGTGGGCGTGGATGCGCGGACCGCGGATGCAAAGCGCGTTCCGCTGGGCAGGCCGCGAATTGCGGAAGCGCCCGGCCTCACTGATCCTCGTGGCCCGCTTCGTGCCCATCGGCAGGGTGGCGGTGAACCTCACCGCGGGAGTCACGCACTATCCCCATCTGCGGTTCGTCGGCCTGACCATCCTGTCGGCTACCCTGTGGGCCGGCTACTCCGTGGCCATCGGACTTTTCTTCGGCCAGTGGTTCGAGGACAACCACCTCCTGGGCGCGGCAATAGCCATCGTCTGCGCCGTCGCGCTGGGCATCGTCGTGGACCTGGTCATCAACAAATTCCGCGGCAAACCCAACGTGGTGGAACGGATCCGGGAACCGGAGGTGTGACCGGCACGTTCAAGGAGTAATTCCCGGCTCGGAGGCGTAGCGTACTTCGCCTCCCTCATGGGACACTTAGGAACGATTTCCGCTTTGGCTGCGGCACTTTGGCTGTGTCATTTTTCATACAGGAGCAACACCGCGTGGAGTTTATTAATGAGGCCGTGCTCCATGCAGCGGGCCAATGGTGGATCTACCCCATCCTGCTGGTGTTCTTCTTCGTGGACGGCTTCGCCATGGTGGTCCCCAGCGAGACCCTCATTGTGGCGCTGGCGGCCTTTTCGCGGCACAGCGGCGAACCCAATCTCTGGATTCTCGGCCTCACCGCCCTGATCGGCGCCATCTGTGGTGACAACATGGCCTACATGCTGGGCCGCAAGATCGGCTTGGACCGCTGGGGCTGGATGCGCCGCCCCAAGGTCCGGAAAGTCTTTGCGTGGGCCCGCTATGAACTGGAAAAGCGTGGCGCGGTACTGATCTTCACCGCCCGGTACATTCCCTGGGGCCGTGTGGCGGTCAATTACGTGGCAGGCAGCACCGGATTCTCGCACCGCAGGTTCTTCGTCTTTGACGCCTTCGCCTGCGTGACCTGGGTGGGGTACTCCCTGGGCATTGGCCTGCTGGCCAGTTCGTTCCCGTGGCTGCACCACAACCCCCTGCTGAGCGCCGGTATCGCCGTCGTGTTCGCCATCGTCCTCGGGGTGGTCATCGACCATTTGCTGCGCTGGTGGCACAAACGGCTGGGCCGCCACGACGCATCCGAAGCGGACAGCTGGAACGGGGAATCCTCCGGCCCCGGCCAGGACAGCCGGCCCGGCACCCAGGCCCTGGTGGTGCCCTCGGCGGAAGCCGGCCCAGCCGTCAAGTAGCGGCCGGCCGTGAACGGCTGGCTTTGAACTGCGCCCCACCCTAAGGTGGGAACGTGACTGAGCCCATTGTTGACGCTGCCCCTGCCATCGATTTTGACCTGAAGAGCCTGCCCAAGGTCTCCCTTCATGACCACCTGGACGGAGGACTCCGTCCGGCCACCATCATCGAACTGGCGGAGGCCGTGGGCCACACGCTCCCGTCCACCGACCCCGTGGCCCTGGGCCAGTGGTTCCGCGAATCCGCTGACTCAGGCTCGCTGGTCCGGTACCTGGAGACCTTCGACCACACCGTGGCCGTCATGCAGACCTACGACGGCCTGTTCCGGGTGGCGAAGGAATTCGTCGAGGACCTCGCCGATGACGGCGTGGTGTACGGCGAGGTCCGCTGGGCACCCGAGCAGCACCTGCAGAAGGGCCTCAGCCTCGACGAAGCCGTCGAAGCCGTGCAGGAAGGCCTCGAAGCCGGCGTCGAAGCCGTGTCCGAGTCAGGGCGCGAGATCCAGGTGGGCCAGCTGATCACGGCCATGCGCCACGCGGACCGCGGCCAGGAGATCGCTGAACTGGCCGTCCGCCACCGCAACAAGGGCGCCGTGGGCTTCGACATCGCCGGGGCCGAGGACGGCTTCCTGCCCAGCCGCTTCAGGGACGCCTTCACCTACCTCGCCCAGCACAACTTCCCGGCCACCGTGCATGCAGGCGAGGCCGCAGGACTTGAGAGCATCCAGTCCGCGCTGGTGGACGGACGGGCCCTCCGGCTGGGCCACGGCGTACGCATCGCCGAAGACATCATGGTGGAATTCGACGACGACGAGGAAGCAGGAGACACCGTGGGCCTTGTAACCCTCGGCGACCTCTCCAGCTGGGTCCGCGACCGCGGCATCGCCCTGGAAATCTGCCCGTCCTCCAACCTCCAAACCGGCGCCATTGCCGAATTCGGCGAAGGCATCGAGAGCCACCCCCTGGACATGCTCTACCAGCTGGGCTTCAACGTCACCATCAACACGGACAACCGCCTGATGAGCGGCGTTACTCTCACGGATGAGTTCAACCTGCTGGTGGAAACCTTCGACTACGACCTCGACGACCTGCTGGAGCTGACCCTCAACGCTGCCGAGGCGTCCTTCCTGCCGCTGGAGGAAAAGGAAGCGCTGGTGGAGTACATCAACGACGCCTACGCCAACCTTGGCTGAGCAGCCGCCCGTCGAGAGGCTGGTTCAGGTGATAGGGCAGCTGCGCGAACACTGCCCGTGGATGGGTGCGCTGTCCCACCGCTCCCTGGTGGAATACCTCCTCGAGGAGGCCTACGAGGTCGCCGAAACCATCGAGGAAGGCCACCCGGACGCCGAACTCCAGGAGGAGCTGGGTGACGTGCTGCTCCAGGTGGTGCTGCACGCCCGGCTGGCCGAGGAACGCGGCGCGTTCACGTTCGACGACGTCGCACGCGGTCTGGGTGCCAAAATGGTCCGCCGGAACCCGCATGTCTTCAGGCCCGACGGCTCGCTTCAGGACAGCTTTCCCGCAACCGTGGAGGAAATTGAACAGAAGTGGGATGCGGTCAAGCGCGCCGAACGGCCGGAGCGCCGCACCGCCTTTGAGGGTATTCCGGACGCTCTCCCCGCGCTGGCAAAGGCCCGGAAATCGCTGGACCGTGCCGCCCGTGCAGGACTCGGGCTGCCCGCGGCCACTCCCGTCCCTGGAAACGAGGAGGAGCTCGGAGACCTGCTCCTCGCCGTCGTACGGTCCGCCCGGGACCACGGCATGGACGCCGAACGTGCCCTGCGGGCCGCAGTCCGCCGCTACCAGGACGGCCATGCGCCATCATGACGTCCGGGCCTTGACCCGTTTGAGTAACCCGGAGCACTCTCGACTACGCTAGTCCCTGACGAGTACGTCGAGTTTTCTGCCTGATTCCCCCCGTTAATCGCCCATAAGGAGCAAATTCATGGCGCTTATCGATGCCATCCACGCCCGCGAGATCCTCGATTCCCGCGGCAACCCCACCGTAGAAGTCGAAGTCCTGCTCTCCGACGGCCAGATCGGCCGCGCGGCTGTCCCCTCCGGTGCTTCCACCGGTGAGCACGAGGCCGTCGAACTGCGCGACGGCGACAAGGGCCGCTACCTGGGCAAGGGCGTGCAGAAGGCCGTCGACGCCGTCATCGACCAGATCGCCCCGGCCCTGACCGGCTTTGACGCCACCGACCAGCGCAGCATCGACCAGGCCATGCTGGACCTGGACGGCACCCCCAACAAGGGCAAGCTGGGCGCCAACGCCATCCTCGGCGTCTCCCTGGCCGTCGCCAACGCGGCCGCCGCCTCGGCCGACCTGCCCCTGTACAAGTACCTGGGCGGCCCCAACGCACACGTCCTGCCCGTGCCGCTGATGAACATCCTCAACGGTGGATCCCACGCCGACTCCGACGTCGACATCCAGGAATTCATGATCGCCCCGATCGGCGCCGAAACCTTCTCCGAGGGCCTGCGCTGGGGCGTTGAGGTCTACCACAACCTCAAGTCCGTCCTCAAGGAAAAGGGCCTGTCCACCGGCCTCGGCGACGAAGGCGGCTTCGCGCCCAACCTGCCCTCCAACCGCGCAGCACTGGACCTGATCCAGGAAGCCATCAAGAACGCCGGCTACACCCCGGGCAAGGACATCGCCCTGGCGCTGGACGTCGCCTCCTCCGAGTTCTACAAGGACGGCGCCTACCAGTTCGAAGGCAAGGCCCTCTCCGCCACCGAGATGAGCGCCTACTACGCCGAGCTCGTGGACGCCTACCCGCTGGTCTCCATCGAGGACCCGCTGGACGAGAACGACTGGGACGGCTGGAAGACCCTCACCGACACCATCGGCGACAAGGTCCAGCTGGTGGGTGACGACCTCTTCGTCACCAACCCCGCCATCCTGCAGCGCGGCATCGACACCAGGACCGCCAACTCGCTGCTGGTCAAGGTCAACCAGATCGGCTCCCTGACCGAGACCCTGGACGCCGTCAGCCTGGCCCAGCGCGCCGGCTACACCACCATCACCTCGCACCGCTCCGGCGAAACCGAGGACACCACCATCGCCGACATCGCCGTGGCCACCAACGCCGGCCAGATCAAGACCGGTGCTCCCGCCCGCTCCGAGCGCGTCGCCAAGTACAACCAGCTGCTCCGCATCGAAGAGGAACTGGACGACGCCGCACGTTACGCAGGACGCAGCGCGTTCCCGCGTTTCAAGGGCTAGTAACCGCCTAAACCCCGCCGCGGTGGCTATGGTTGAAAGACCATAGCCACCGCTGTTGTTTGCAGCAGCAGTGTTCGTCAGCTTTGTTCGTCCAGCACAGATCGTGGCGGCCCCGGCAGGCTGCGTTTCAGGAGTGTCATGGCTACCCGCCGCCCCAAAGTTCCCAAGGTCGCCCCCACCCGTCCAGCCAAGGAAACGGCCGACGACGGATCCTCCGGCGGCGCGGAGGTCATCAGGGCGGATTTCCGGCCGGGCAAGGGCACGGCAGCGCAAGACACCGCACCCGCACGAGGCAACCACGGCCGTGGAACCCCGGGCCAGGCCCCCACGGGAAAGGCCAAGGACGGGAAAGACGCCAAGCCGTCCACGGGGCGGAAGGGCAGCAGCCCGACCGGGGCGCAGGACGAACGGACGGACGAGGGCGGGCACCACCCCGTCCCCGCCAAGGCGTTCTCCGGCCGCATGCTGGCGCTGGCCGTGGTGATGATTGCCATCACCATCATGCTCGCGCCTACCGTGAAGATCTTCTTCGACAAAAAAGCCGAAATCGACGCGCTGAATGCCGATATCGCCGCACGCCAGGCCGAGGGCGACGCCCTCCGGCAGCAGGTTTCGCGCTGGCAGGACCCCAACTACGTCAAACAGCAGGCCCGCGACCGCATTAACATGGTTATGCCGGGCGAAACCGGCTACTGGGTTTTTGGCAGCGATGAGCCGGCCGGACAAAACAGTAGCCCCGCCGCAGCATCACAAGACCCCGCCGATCTGCCGTGGGTGGATTCCCTGTGGGAGTCCATCAGGCGCGCGGCCACAGACTGAACCGCACAGGAAGGACGGCCCGCGACAGTGGAACACAACACGGCAGCCGCCCGGGATGAGTCCCGCCAACCAACAGCACACGACCTTGAAGTACTGAGCAGGCAGCTGGGGCGCCCCGTCCGCGACGTCGTGGAAATTCCGGCGCGCTGCGTCTGCGGGAACCCGCTCGTCGCCGCCACTGCCCCCCGCCTCAGCAACGGAACTCCGTTCCCCACCACCTTCTACCTGACCCACCCGGTGATCACGTCCGCGGTTTCCAGGCTTGAAGCGGCGGGTGTCATGAACACCATGAACGAACAACTGGCCGCTGACCCAGCACTCGCCACCGCTTACCGCGGGGCCCACGAAGAGTACCTGGCCGCCCGCGATGCCATCGGGCAGCGGTCCGGGATCGGTGCGGTTCCGGAAATCGACGGTGTCTCGGCCGGCGGGATGCCCACGCGGGTCAAATGCCTGCACGTCCTGGTGGGTCACTCCCTGGCCGCAGGCAGCGGCGTGAACCCCCTCGGCGACCAGGCCCTGGCGATGATCAGCGAGTGGTGGACCGCCGACAAGTGCTACTGCGACGGTGCCTGGGACACCACCGGGGAGGCCCCTTCCCGGGACCTGAGCCGGCACGGGCCGCAGGGCCTGCCGGACATCGTTGGCCGGCCCGCCCCGGTACGGAAGTCCGCCGCCGCCACGGAGGCCCCGGAATGACCCGTGTGGCCGCCATCGACTGCGGCACCAACTCCATCCGGCTCCTGATCGCGGACATCGACCGCAGCAACGGCAGCCCGGCACTTACGGATGTGGTCCGGGAAATGCGCGTGGTCCGGCTGGGCCAGGGCGTGGACGCCACGGGCGAGCTGGCTCCGGAAGCACTGGAGCGCACCCTTGCCGCCACCGCCGACTACGCCCGCCTGATCCAGGAGCACGGGGCCGAACGGATCCGCTTCGTGGCCACCTCCGCCAGCCGGGACGCCCGCAACCGGCATGTCTTCGTGGACGGCGTCAGGCATTTGCTCGGCGTGGAACCTGAGGTTATTTCCGGCGACGAGGAAGCAGCATTGTCCTTCGCCGGTGCCAGCAGCGTCCTGCCCATCCTCGACGGGCACCAAGTGCTTGTGGTGGACCTCGGCGGCGGAAGCACCGAATTCGTCCTCGGCACCGCAGCCGGTGTCACCGCCGCCAAGTCCGTGGACGTCGGCTGCGTCCGACTGACCGAACGGCACCTTCAAAGCGACCCTCCCACAGCCGAACAAATCGCCGCCGCCGAAGCCGACGTGGACGCGGCCATGGAAAAAGCCCGGCTCGAGGTGCCCCTGGAACGCGCCACCGCCGTCGTCGGTGTTGCCGGGTCCGTCACCACCATCACCGCGCATGCGCTCCGCCTGCCCGCCTACTCCCCGGAAGCCATCCACGGCACCGTGCTGCCCATCGCGGACATCCGCGCCGCCGCCACCGACCTGCTGGGAATGACCCGGGACAACCGCGCGGCGCTGCCGTACATGCACCCCGGCCGCGTCGACGTGATCGGCGCCGGGGGACTGGTGTGGCGGCGGATCCTGGAGCGGATGGGGGAGCTGAGCGGCGGAAAGATCACCGGGGCAACCGCAAGCGAGCACGACATCCTCGACGGCATCGCACTGAGCAACGGCTAGGTTCATGCACCCGACTCCAGCATCCACCCCGCCCGTGCACCGTGCCCTGGCGGCCGTTATGTCCGTTCTCCTGGCCGCATGCTGCGTATGTGCCGGCATCTTTACCGCGCCCGCCGCCCAGGCTGACGAATGGCGCGACAAAGAATACTGGCTGGCCGACTCCGGCATCACCAAGGCCTGGGAAGTGTCCAAGGGCGCCGGCGTGAAGGTGGCAGTCATCGACAGCGGAATCGATGCCAAGCACCCCGATCTCAAGGGCGCGGTTGCAGGCGGATACGACGCGTCCGGCTCAGGCCAGCCGGACGGCCAGAAGAGCGTGGGTTCCAAACCTGAGCACGGCACCCTGGTGGCCACCATGCTCGCAGGCCGCGGACACCAGCCGGCCAGCGCCAGCCCAAGCCCCAGCCCCGGACCGGCAGGAACACCCCCGGACGGCATCATGGGCGTGGCGCCGGAAGCCCAGCTCATGTCCGTTTCCACCTGGCTGGGCTCACCCAACCCCTCCGGCAAGAGCGACCAGGACCAGATTCCCGAAGCAGTCCGCTGGGCCGTGGACAACGGCGCCAAGGTCATCAACATCTCGCTTGGCAGCACCACGCCCCAATGGCCGCAAAGCTGGGACGCCGCCTTCCTCTACGCCGAGCAAAAGGACGTGGTCATCGTCGCCGCTGCCGGCAACCGGGTGGGCGGCAATACCCAGGTAGGTGCCCCGGCCACGATCCCCGGCGTCCTCACGGTGGCCGGCCTGGACCGGAAGAACCTGGCCAGTGTGGATGCTTCGTCCCAGGGCATCAGCATCGGCGTGGCCGCTCCTGCCGAAAACCTCCTGGGCGGGCTGCCCGGGGGCGGCTACGCGGAGTGGGCCGGCACGTCCGGTTCCACGCCGATCGTTGCCGGCGTCGCCGCACTGATCCGTTCCAGATGGCCGGACATGAGCGCCGAACAGGTGATCAACAGAATTGTTTCCACGGCAAAGGACGCCGGCGCCCCGGGCAAGGACCCGTTGTACGGTTACGGCATCCTCAACGCCGAGGCAGCGCTCAAGGCCGACGTCCCCGAGGTATCAACAAACCCGCTCGGCACCATCGCCGAATGGATCCGGGTACACCGCCGGGGCAACGCCGCTCCCGCCACCCCGCTGCCCACCGCCACGTCAGTGCCCAGCGCGGCGCCGACGCTGCCCGAAGCCACGGTGCCGGCAGCCAAGGCGCCGTCGCAGCGGGACAGTGCCATTGGCGCCGCCGTCGTGATCGGTTTTGGGGCACTCTTCGTGGCGATCATCGCGGCCGCTGCTATCCAGATCCGGAGGGCCGCCCGCAACCCATCCCTTGCCAGGGAAGAAGCCGACACGGGAGTGGTGGACCGGGTGCAAACGCGCCGGAATCCGCAGATTACGGACCACCGGCCTAGTTAGTGAAGATTTTCACAAACTGCGCTATCCTTAAACTATGGCAACCACCCCACAGCTCCAGGACCGTCCCAGGGTACTCGTCGTCGGCGGCGGGTACGTCGGCCTGTACGTAGCACTGAAACTGCAGAAGAAGATCGCAAACGCCGGTGGCATCGTCACCGTCGTCGATCCGCTGCCCTACATGACCTACCAGCCCTTCCTCCCCGAGGTCGCCGGCGGCAACATCGAAGCCCGCCACGCAGTGGTGTCCCACCGCCAGCACCTCAAGCAGACGGAGCTGATCCAGGGCCGCGTCACCTCAATTGACCATGAAAACCGCACGGCTGTGGTGGCTCCCGCCGACGGCGGCGAAAACTTTGAAATTCCCTACTTTGACGTCGTGCTCGCAGCCGGCGCCATCACCCGCACCTTCCCGATCAAGGGCCTGGCGGACAAGGGCATCGGCCTGAAGACCATTGAGGAAGCTGTTGCACTGCGCAACAAGCTGCTGGAGCGCATCGAGGTTGCCTCCACCATGACCGACCCCGCAGCGCGCGCCAAGGCCCTCACCTTCGTGGTGGTCGGCGGTGGCTTCGCCGGGATCGAATGCATCACCGAAATGGAAGACCTCGCCCGCGCCGCGGTCCGGAACAACCCCCGCATCAAGCAGGAGGAAGTCCGCTTCGTCCTGGTCGAGGCCATGGGCCGGATCATGCCCGAGGTCACCGCCAAGCAGGCAGACTGGGTGGTTGAGCACCTGCGCAGCCGCGGCATCGAAGTCCTGCTGAACACCTCGCTGGACAGCGCCGAAGGCACCCTGAAGCTCATCAACCTCCCGGACAAGACCCCCGCCCAGGAATTCGAGGCGGACACCCTCGTCTGGACCGCCGGCGTGCAGGCGAACCCGATGGTCCGCTCCACCGATTTCCCGCTGGAGCCCCGTGGCCGCGTCCGCGTCCTGCCGGACCTGCGGATCGCCGGCGATGAAGGCATCATTGAGAACGCCTGGGCAGCCGGCGACATCGCCGCCGTCCCGGACCTCACCGGCAAGGGCCTGCCCGACGGCACCTGCGTCCCCAACGCCCAGCACGCCCTGCGCCAGGCCAAGCGCCTCGCCAAGAACCTGTGGGCCTCGCGCTGGGACAAGCCGCTGACGGACTACAAGCACAAGAACCTGGGTGCCGTGGCCGGTTTCGGCGAGTGGAAGGGCGTTGCCAACATCAACCTCCTGGGCCGCATCGGCCTCAAGGGCGGACTCGCCTGGCTGGCCCACCGCGGCTACCACGGCATGGCCATGCCCACGTTCGAGCGCAAGTTCCGCGTCATCCTGAACTGGATCATCGGTTTCTTCGCCGGCCGCGACACCACCCAGCTGATGGACCTGGACAACCCGCGCGGCGCCTTCGTCGCAGCAGCCACCCCGGCTCCGAAGCCGGCAGCCGCGGCTGCTCCGGCCGGCGGCTCCGGCTCGACCGCTGTTTCCGCTCCCAAGGAAACGGTGTCGGCCAACGCCAAGTAGCGTTTGCCCGCTCCACGGAGCTTTACAGCGTCCGACGGCGGCCGTCCCCTCTCCGGGGCCGGCCGCCGTCGGCGTTTCCAGCCAATGCGTCCCGGGCAGGTACCATTGACCCGGCGCCCCAGTAGCCCAATTGGCAGAGGCAGCGGACTTAAAATCCGCGTGTTGTGGGTTCGAGTCCCACCTGGGGTACACCTGTCCCGGCCGCCGCGCCACCTTCCCGGACATCCGAAAGCCGCCTGTGAGCAGGCGGCTTTCGGCGTTTAATTCCCCACAGAAAACTACTGTTATAAGGCTGTGACCTCAGTCACTTAGTTTCGCTGGCATCTATGCACTAGCTTGAAGCTGAATCAGGAATTCCTGGTCCATTCCGGGCGCCGAAGCGCCCCATTGATCCGCACGCATCGCATGGCCCTGTTTCGGAAGGCAGACAAATGTACCGAAAGAAAGTCCTCACCTCGCTGGCGGCAGCAGCCACACTCAGCATGCTGCTGTCGGCCTGCGCCAACCAGTCGGGCACCGGCACCACCGAAAGCTCGGGCTCGTCCAGCAAGGTGAACATCCCCGCCATTTCGAAAGTTGATGTTCCTGCCGGTGCGGTGAAACCGGCCGGCGACGGCAAGGCTACCTGCCCCTCAACCACCACGCTTGCCTACGCCGGCGCCCAGACCGGTCCCAACGCCCAGCTCGGCGTCAACATCTTCAACGGCATCCAGCTGGCCATCGACCAGCACAACAAGGCCAACCCGGGCTGCCAGGTCCAGTTCAAGAAGTTCGATACCGAAGGTGACCCCAACAAGGCCACCGGCCCGGTCACGCAGCTCGTGAGCGAGCCGGACATCGTGGGCGTCATTGGCCTTCCGTTCTCGGGCGAGTCCAAGGCCACGGGCAACATCTTCGAGCAGAAGGGCCTGGTCCACATCACGCCGTCGGCCACCAACCCCAGCCTGACCCAGAACGGTTGGACCACCTTCTTCCGGGGCCTCGGCAATGACGCCGTCCAGGGTCCGGCGGCCGCCAAGTTCCTCACCGGAAAGCTCGGCGCCAAGAAGGTGTACCTCGTGCAGGACGACTCCGATTACGGCATTGGCCTGGGCACCTCCACCTCCGCCGGCCTCGGCAGCGCACTGGCGGGCACGGAGAAGGTGACCACCGGCCAGAAGGACTTCTCGGCCGTTATCTCAAAGATCATGAACGCCAAGGCAGATGCGGTGTTCTACGCCGGCTACTACGCCGAGGGTGCACCGTTCGACCAGCAGTTGGTCGGGAAGGGCTTCACGGGCACGTTCGTGGCACCCGATGGCGTGAAGGATGACCAGTTCATCAAGCAGGCCGGCGACGCGTCCAACAACGCGTACTTCACCTGCCCCTGCATCCCCGGTGAGCTGATCACCGATTTCGCATCGGCTTACAAGGACATCTCCAAGGGTGCAGAACCCGGAACGTACTCGATCGAAGGCTACGACGCCGCAACTGTTCTCCTGTCCGGCATCGACGCCGGCAAGCAGAGCCGCCCCGACCTGCTGGCCTGGGTTAAGGCATACGACAAGGACGGCCTGAGCAAGCACTACAAGTGGGATGCCAAGGGCGAGCTCCAGGCTCCGACCGTATACGGCTACAAGGTGGAAAACGGGAAGATCGTTCCCGTCGGTCCCATCGGCGAGTAGCAGCCCGGCACGAGGCAACGGCTGTGGGGGCCAGCATCAGCAGGCCCCCACAGCCTTTTCTTCGCTTGGCAGCAGCCCAGGACCACGTAACGTCACTAGACACAAGTCCCACGGCCGGGCCCAAAAGGCCGCGTTCAACTGGATCGAGATGTTTCCATGCTTCCCTCACTTGTCCCTTTACTTCCCACCGAAAACGACTGGATCACCTTCGACATTCCGTCCCTGGTCGAGAACTTCTGGAGCGCAACCTTTGACGGCCTCACCTTCGGGGCGATCTACGCGCTTGTAGCGCTCGGCTACACCCTGGTTTACGGCGTGCTGAACCTGATCAACTTCGCCCACTCGGAAGTCTTCATTGTCGGCTGCTATGCCGTCTTCTTCACCCTCAGCAGCCTGGGCTTCGGGCCCTCGGTTCCCAGGCTCGATATTTGGGCCATCATCCTGAACCTGCTGCTTGCGCTGATCCTGGCGATGGTTGCATCTGCCGTGACCGCGTTCCTGCTGGAACGGATCGCGTACAAGCCACTGCGGCAACGGAATGCGCCCCGCCTGGTCTTCCTGATCACCGCCATCGGCGCTTCCTTCACCATCCAGTACCTCATCTACCTGTGGCGCGGTCCCAGCCCGGAGCTTGCCCTGACCATGTTCCGGCCGACGCCCATCTTCGACGTCTTCGGCACCATCATCGACAGCCAGCAGCTGGTCATCATCATCGCGGCCGTGATCATGATGGTGGGCATCGACAGGTTCATCAGCAAGTCCCGCACCGGGCGCGGCATCCGGGCCGTCGCCCAGGACCCGGACACCGCAACATTGATGGGCGTCAACAAAGAGCGCATCATTATTACCACCTTCGTCATCGGAGGCCTGCTCGCAGGAGCCGCCGCATTGTTCTACGTTATGAAAATCCCGTCCGGTGTCCAGTACAGCGGCGGCTTTGTCCTGGGAATCAAGGCGTTCGCAGCGGCGGTGCTCGGCGGTATCGGAAACGTCCGCGGGGCGCTGCTGGGCGGCCTGCTGCTGGGCCTGATCGGCAACTACGGCCAGATCCTGCTCGGCAACTCGCAGTGGACCGACGTCGTGGCGTTCGTGGTGCTGGTGCTCGTGCTGCTGCTGCGGCCCGAAGGCATCCTGGGAACCTCCCTTGGAAGGAGCAAAGCATGAGCATGACCGACGGCCCGACGCCGCTGCAGACAGCAGCCGCGGAACAGGCAGCGGAGGAACGCGAAGCCTCAGCGAAAGCCGCAGGCAAGAGCGCGCTCCGGCAGCGAGGGGGGCGCAAAGGCGGATATTTCTCCGACCGCTGGCATGCCTTGTCCCGGCAGCAGCAGTGGGCATTCCTGGTCATCGTGGTGGTCCTGGCCTACCTGCTGCCGTTGATCAACCCGCCCATCATCACCACGGAGCCCGGCAACAACTTCGCCCTGGCCTGCTTTGACATGGCCCGGTTCGCGCTCATCGCCGTAGGCCTGAACGTCGTGGTGGGATACGCAGGCCTGCTGGACCTGGGATACGTGGCCTTCTTCGCGGTGGGCTCCTACTGCGCGGCGATGCTGACCAGCCCGGACTCGCCCTTCCTGCACATCCCGTACCTGTGGACCATTCCCGTGGCCATGGCCGTGACCATGTTCTTCGGCGTGGTGCTGGGCGTGCCAACCCTGCGCCTCAGGGGCGACTACCTTGCCATCGTGACGCTCGGCTTCGGCGAAATCGTGCGCATCCTTGCCACGATCATCCCCGCGATGAAGGGCCAGGTGGGCTTCCAGAACGTGGGCCACCCGCCGGGCACCGAACCTGACGGAACACCGATCTTCTCCAACTCGAACGGCGTGCCCTGGTACTGGCTGACGTTGACTATCATCATCATCGTCACCCTCCTGGTGGGCAACCTGGAGCGCAGCCGTGTTGGCCGTGCCTGGATCGCCATCCGCGAAGATGAGGACGCCGCGGAAATCATGGGCGTGCCCACCTTCAAGTACAAGGTCTGGGCCTTCGCCATTGGCGCTGCCATCGGCGGCCTGTCCGGTGCCTTGTTCGCCGGCCAGGTGGGCTTCGTCAACAACCAGAAATTCGACGTCACCACGTCCATCCTGTTCCTGGCCGCCGTCGTCCTTGGCGGCGCCGGCAACAAGGTCGGCGCCATCCTTGGCGGGGCCCTGGTCAGCTACATCCCCCTGAGGTTCACGGCCATCGCCGAGTACAAGTACCTGATCTTCGGGGTCGCGCTGGTGCTCATCATGATCTTCCGGTCCCAGGGGCTGCTCCCGGCACGCCAGCGCCTGCTTGCGTACGGCCGCACGGCAATGAACAGGGTCATCAGCCGCGATACCTCGGGAGCCAAAGACACTGACAAGCCCGCAGCAGGTCCCGATGCAGGCGCTGCAGCACAGAGAGGGGCGGAGGCATGAGCTCCGAGGACAGGCACAGCGGCTCCAGCAGCGTGGAGGAACAGCCGGCACAGGACGGTTCCGCGGCTGTTGCGCCCGAAATCGACATAGAGGCCCTGGCCGAGGCCGGGGTGGACCAGGAACTTGCCGAGAAAGTGGCGCCGGACCGCGACATCGCGGTCGCAGTTGGCGACAACATCGTGGAGGTGCAGAACCTCACCATCAAGTTCGGCGGCCTGGTGGCACTGGACAACATCAGCTTCAACATCAAGCGTGGTGAGATCCTGGGGCTCATCGGCCCCAACGGCGCCGGAAAGACCACCTGCTTCAATGCGATGACCGGCGTCTACAAGCCCACCAGCGGGAAGGTGGTCCTGGAAGGCCAGGTCCTGAACGGAATCAAGCAGCACAAGATTACCCGGCTGGGCCTGTCCCGGACCTTCCAGAACATCCGCCTTTTCGGGGAAATGACAGCCCTGGAGAACGTGGTGGTTGGCCTGGATGCCCGGCACCGCACCAGCGTCGGCGGGGCATTGCTGCGCCTGCCCACGCACATCAGGGAAGAGAAGTCTGCCATCGAGCGCGGCATGGCCCTGCTCGATTTCGTGGGCATCAGCACCCACGCGCATGTCCTTTCACGGCAGTTGCCGTACGGGTACCAGCGCAGGCTTGAAATCGCACGGGCACTGGCCACCGATCCGAAGGTGCTGTGCCTGGATGAGCCCGCTGCCGGCTTCAACCCGGCGGAGAAGGAAGAACTGATGGCCCTCATCCGCACCATCAGGGATGAGGGCTACACGGTGCTGCTCATTGAGCACGACATGAAACTCGTGATGGGAGTGACAGACCGGATCGTCGTGCTGGAATTCGGGAAGAAGATCGCGGATGGTTTGCCCCGGGAGATCCGTGAAGACCCCCGCGTAATTGCCGCCTACCTAGGAGAGCCCGAAGATGACGTTGCTTGAGCTTGAGAACGTTTCCGTCCACTACGGCCGGATCCAGGCGCTGCGGGACATCTCCTTCACCGTGGAGGAAGGCGAGGTGGTGGCCCTGATCGGTGCCAACGGTGCCGGCAAGACCACCACCATGCGCACCATCTCCGGCCTGCTGAACTGCTCGGAAGGCAAAATTACTTTCGCCGGGCAGGACATCACCAAGATGAAGGCCCACATCCGGGTGGTTCACGGAATTTCCCAGGCGCCCGAGGGACGCGGGATCTTCCCGGGCATGACCGTGATGGAAAACCTCGACATGGGAACTTTTGGCCGCAAGGACAGAAGCGGTGTTGCCAAGGACCTGGACCGCGTCTTTGACCTCTTTCCGCGCCTGAAGGAGCGGGAAAAGCAGTTTGGCGGAACCATGTCGGGCGGCGAGCAGCAGATGCTGGCCATCGGGCGCGCCCTGATGTCCAACCCGAAGCTGCTGCTGCTGGACGAGCCCTCCATGGGACTGGCCCCGCAGTTCATCCGCCAGATTTTCAGGATCATCAAGGAGATCAACAACCAGGGCACCACCGTCCTGATGGTGGAGCAGAACGCCAACCAGGCCCTGGCCGGGGCGCACCGGGCCTTCGTGCTGGAAACCGGCGAAATCACGCACAGCGGCAGCGGGAAAGAGCTGCTGGAGGATCCCTCCATCAAGGAGGCCTACCTGGGCGTGGGGTAGCCGGCCCGGCGGGGCCCGGTGCAGATCCGGACGAAACGGTCACGGTTCGGTTGCAACCGGGCCCCCTGGGAACTTCTCCAGCAGGCCCCTCGTGGGAATTGGTAGCGTAACCACACAACCATCACCCACACCCACATGGAGGAATCCCGCAATGGCACTTGGCGGCAACCCGATCTTCAACGGAAAGAATTTCCGTGGAGCCACCCAGGCACCGCCTGTCCCGCAGGCTCCCTATGGCGCGTCGTACGGCCAGGGCCCTTACGGCCAACAGCCTTATGGCCAGGCACCATACGGTCAGCAGGGCTGGGGCACCCAGCCGCAGTCCATGACGGACGAACAGCTGCGCCAGATGTACAGCCAGCCGTCGGCAGGCCCGGCGGACACGGGCCGGATGACCTTCGACGACGTCATCATGAAGACCGCAGCCTGCCTTGGTGCAGTGCTGGTAGGCGCGGCCATCACCCTCACGGTCGGGCTGTCGCTGGCCTCCATGCTCATGATTGTCGGAGCCCTGGGCGGCTTTGTCCTGGCCCTGGTCAATACCTTCAAGAAGCAGCCCTCACCGGCCCTGATCCTTGCCTATGCAGCCCTCGAAGGGCTGTTCCTCGGCGGCCTGACCCGGATCCTGGATACCCAGTACCCCGGGGTCGGCCTGCAGGCAGTGATCGGCACGCTGTCGGTATTCGCCGTCACCCTGCTGCTCTTCAAGAGCGGCAAGGTCCGCGCCACGCCCAAGGCGATGCGCTTCTTCATGATTGCCCTTGCCGGCTACGCCCTGTTCTCGGTGGTCAACCTGGTCATGATGCTCACGGGCGTCACCAACGAACCATTCGGCCTGCGGAGCGGCATCGTCGGCGTCCTCATCGGCCTGCTGGCCATCGGCCTGGCGGCGTTCTCGCTGGTCATGGACTTCACCAGCATTGAGGAGGGCGTCCGCAACGGCGCCCCGCAGCGGTTCTCCTGGACGGCGGCGTTCGGCCTGACCGTCACGCTTGTCTGGCTGTACGTGGAGATCATCCGCCTGCTGGCCATCCTCCGCGGCGACGACTAGGCACCCATGCGCCTGCCGCCGTCGTAAGAAACGACAGTGGGCCCCACCAGCTGATGCTGGTGGGGCCCACTGTCGTTTATGGGAGCAACCTACGCGAGGCGCATGGCGCCGGCGGCAGGGGAGACGGTGAAGATGTCCGGCGCGGTGAAGCCGGCCCTGGCAAAGGCCTTGGCGACTGCGTCACGTACCTCCTGCTCGGCAGCGACAGGTGTCAGTGCAATCGCCGCCCCGCCAAACCCGCCGCCGGTCATCCGGGCGCCGATGGCGCCATGGGCGCGCGAGGTATCGACGGCGAGATCCAGCTCCGGGCAGGAGATCTCGAAATCGTCCCGCATTGAGGCGTGGCTGGCGTCCAGCAGGGGCCCAATGGCGCCCGGGCCGGGCCCGGCCAGGAGCTCGACCGCCTGGAGCACCCTGTCGTTCTCGGTCACCACGTGGCGCACCCGGCGGAAGGTGACCTCGTCCAGCAGGCCGCTGGCCTCCGCCAGATCGGCCACCTCCACGTCCCTCAGCGCCTTCACGCCCAGCACCTCCGCCCCAAGCTCGCAGGACGCCCGGCGCGAGGCGTAGCCCCCGTCCGCATGGGAGTGCGACACCTTGGTGTCGATCACCAGGAGCACCAGGCCTGCGGGTTCGGTCTCGAAGGGAACCAGGCTCGCCGTTTGGTCCCTGCAGTCCAGGAAGACGGCGTGGCCCTTTGCGCCACGCAGGGAGGCGGACTGGTCCATGATCCCCGTGGGAGCGCCCACAAAGTCGTTTTCCGCCCGCTGGGTTGCCAGCACCATGTCCTGGGCCTCCAGGCCGGCCCCCGTGAGCTCGTTGAGAGCGGTGATGACGGCGCATTCGATGGCGTGCGACGACGACAGGCCGGCTCCCAGCGGAACGTTGGAATCCAGCAGCAGATCGATGCCCGGGACATCGATGCCCCGTTCCCGCAGGGCCCACATCACGCCGAGTGGGTACTTGGTCCAGCCCTTGGCCGTTCCGGGTTGCACGGACTCCAGGGATGTTGTGACCACGCCTTGGTCGCCATAGGTGGACAGGAGCCGCACGGTGCTGTCCCCGCGGACGCCCACGGCCACCCGCGCGGTGCGGTCGATGGCGAACGGCAGCACGAAGCCTTCGTTGTAGTCGGTGTGTTCTCCGATCAGGTTCACCCGGCCTGGCGCCTGCCACACGCCGTCCGGGGCGTTGCCGAACTCCTGCTCGAAACGGGCGCTGAGATCCTTCCCGGTGGACGTTGCCGTGGTGCCATGATCCTGAATGCTCACGCGGAGGCTCCTTCCGGGGCGGCCGCCAGGGAGGCGGCATGGGCCGACGGCGGCAGGGCAACCGTACGCAGCCGTTCCGCCACATCTTCGGGGGTGGTGTCGTTGATGAAGGCGCCCATGGCCGCCTCCGATCCTGCCAGGTACTTCAGCTTATCGGCCGCCCGGCGGGGCGAGGTCAGCTGGAGGTGGAGGTAGCCCGCGGGCCGCAGCACGTCGTCCAGCGGCGCCTGGTGCCACGCGGAAATGTAGGGCGTGGGCGTGGGGTAGAGGGCATCCACCCGCTTCAGCAGGTCCAGGTAGACCTCCGCCAGCTCGTCCTTTTCCTCTCCGCCCAGTGCTGCCAGGTCCGGTACCTGCCGGTGGGGGACCAGATGGATCTCCAGGGGCCACCGCGCTGCGAAGGGAACGTAGGCGCTGAAATGCGTCCCTTCCAGGACCATCCTGCTGCCGTCCTCCCGCTCGGCGCGCAGCAGCGAACCGGTCAACGTGTCGCTGCCGTCCTTTGCGTCGTAGTACTTGCGGGCGGCAGCGCCGAGGACGCCGGCCCGGGGCGTGACATAGGGGTAGGCGTAGATCTGGCCATGCGGGTGGTGCAGCGTTACCCCGATGTCCGCGCCCCGGTTCTCGAACGGGAAGACCTGCTTGATGCCGGACATGGCGCTCAGGGCAGCGGTGCGGTGGGACCATGCTTCGATGACCGTCCGCGACCGTACCGGGCTCAGGCCGCTGAAGGATCCGGTGTGCTCGGGCGTGAATGACACCACTTCACAGCGGCCGTAGGCAGGGCCTTTCGTTCCCCATGCGGCGTCTTCGGGCACCGGCCCGAGTGCCGGGCCCAGGGAGGGGAAACGGTTTTCGAAGACCACGACGTCGTAATCGGCTGCCGGGATCTCCGTGGCGTTGCCGGGGGTGGTGGGACAGATAGGACACTGGTCTGCCGGCGGCAGGTGGGTGCGCGCCTGGCGGTGGGCGGCAACCGCCACCCATTCGCGGGTCAGCGCGTCGAAGCGTACCTCGCCGGGTTCCCCGCGCGGGGGAAGCCCACGGTGGTCGGTGGTGAGGTGGTCTGCCCTCGACGTGCGGGTGCCTGCATCGTCGAAGTAGATCAGCTCCCGGCCGTCCGAGAGCTTGGTACTGGTAATCCCTGTCATATCAAAAGTTTGGCATAAACGATCAAGAATGAATAGTTAACAACAAAAAGTAACAGGAGCCCTGATGGAGCCGAAGGGCTGCCCGTTGTACGGTAAAGCCCATGACAGCCTCTTCCGAACAGGAAATTCCCGCACCTGAAACCGCCCGCGCCTGCGCCACCGGCCGGCAATACGAGCTTCGCCGCGGCGACGCCGTGGCGGTGGTCACCGAACTCGCCGCCGGCCTCCGCTCCTTCAGCCGGGGCGGCGTCCTGCTGACCGAGACCTATGGTGATGACGAGATTGCCCCCGGTGGTGCCGGAATAACGCTGGCGCCCTGGGCCAACAGGGTGGAGGACGGGGTGTGGTTCCTCGACGGCAGGAAGCAGCAGCTCGACATCACCGAGGTGTCCCGCAACAACGCAAGCCATGGGCTGCTCCGGAACGCCGGCTATACACTGGTGGGGCAGTCGGAGCATTCCGTGGCGCTGGAGGCCACAGTTTTTCCGCAGCACGGCTATCCGTTCCTGGTCCGGCACCGGGTGGAATACCGGCTGTCCGGAGACCTGGGGCTGGAAGTCCGCCAGACCCTGAGCAATGACGGAACGGCGTCGGCGCCGTTCGTCCTGGGTGCGCACCCTTACCTCAGGGTGGGGGATGCCGCGGTGGAGGAGCTGCAGCTGACGGTGGCAGCCGGCACCAGGCTGGTGACGGACGAGCGGCTGATTCCGCGCAGCCCGGCACCGGTTGACGGGGACACCGATTTCCGTTCCGGCCAACACATCGCCGGCCTGGCGGTGGACGTCGCCCTGACGGATCTGCAATTCGACGGCGGCAGGGCCAGGCACACCCTCGCTGCGGCCGACGGCAGTGCGGTGTCGCTGTGGCAGGACGAAAACTGCCGCTATGTCCACGTCTACGTCAGCACGGTATACCCGGGCCGGCACCGCGCCGTGGCCGTGGAGCCCATGACCGGGCCGGCGAATGCGTTCAACTCGGGCGACGGCCTGCGGTGGCTGGCTCCCGGCGGGTCCTTCAGCATGGAATGGGGCATCGATTACCGGCCCGGCACGGCGGCGGGGTAGTTTCCCATTGGGCGGCGGCTGGGGAAGTATTGGGATATGAAGCCAAACGAGGATGACGTCACCCTGGCCCGCCCGGTCCCCGCGCCGGCACCCGCTGCGGCTGCACCCTTGCGTGTCCTGACCGACCGCGAACTGGACAAGGACATTCCCTACGGGATCCGCATCGCCGCCTCCTGGTCGTGGCGGCTGGGGCTGATCCTCCTGATGGCAGGGATTCTGGTGTGGCTGCTCAGCCACATCACCCTGCTGATCATCCCCATCATGGTGGCTGCCCTCCTCGCCGGGCTCCTCAGCCCCGTCACCGCCTGGCTCAAGCGGCGCGGACTTCCCGCCGGGCTCGCCGTCGCCGCGACTGTCCTGGGCTTCGTCGGCGTCATTGTCGGGGCGCTGGCACTGGTCGGCAGGCAGCTTGCCGTGGGCTTCGGCGAGCTCTATTCGCAGGCGCTTGAAGGCGTGCGCCAGGTCCAGGACTGGCTTTCAGCCGGCCCCCTCCACCTGACCGCCGCGCAGATCGACCAGTACGTCAAGGAAGTCACGGACGCGCTGCAGAACAACAGCAGCAGCATCCTCAGCGGTGCCCTGTCCTTCGGCAGCACCGCAGGCCACTTCGCCGCGGGAATGCTGCTCTCGCTGTTCATCCTGATCTTCTTCCTCCTGGAAGGTGACCGGATCTGGGCCTTCCTGGTCCGGATGCTTCCCCGCAAGGCCCGGGCCGCCACCTTCGGGGCGGGCCGCAAGGGCTGGGCCTCCATGGTCAGTTATGCCCGGATCCAGATGTTCGTGGCCGCCGTCGACGCCCTCGGCATCGGCGTAGGCGCCGCCATCATCGGCGTTCCGCTCGCCCTCCCGCTGGGCGTGCTGGTCTTCCTCGGCTCGTTCATTCCGGTGGTCGGTGCCCTGGTGACCGGCGTCGTCGCGGTCCTCCTGGCCCTGGTGGCCAACGGCCCCATCAACGCCCTGATCATGCTGGCCATCGTCCTGCTGGTCCAGCAACTCGAAGGCCATATCCTGCAGCCCCTGGTCATGGGCAAGGCAGTATCCCTCCACCCGGTGGCAGTGATCCTCAGCGTCGCGGCCGGATCCTACCTCGCGGGCATCCCCGGGGCCCTGTTCTCGGTACCCATCCTGGCCGTAGCAAACTCGGCCGTTCGCTACATCGCCGCCAGAACGTGGGAACATGAACAAGTGCCGGTTATTGCCGGAAGGCCCATCACAGCCGGAACAGGCGGGGACAACACCATCGAGGATGTTGAACCGCCCTCAGCATCCGACGCCAACGGGGATGCGGCGGCCGGCACTGCAGCCGAACACCGTGATGCCCGCACGTCCTCCCCGGAGGGCACGGGGGCAGATCCCAGAGGAGAGTAGTCCGTGAAGATCCTTGAAACCCTTCCCGTCACACTGGACGATGTCCTTGAGGCGCAGAAGCTGCTTGACGGGATTATTGCGCGCACTCCCGTGGAATCATCCCGGGCCCTGGGCGGCCTGGTAGGCGGTGACGTCTACTTCAAATGCGAGAACCTGCAGCGCGCCGGCTCGTTCAAGGTGCGCGGCGCCTACGTCAGGATGGCGCGGCTTTCCGCGGACGAGAAGAAGCGCGGAGTTGTGGCTGCCTCGGCCGGCAACCACGCACAGGGTGTTGCCGTTGCTGCCAAGAGCCTGGGCATCAAGGCCCGCATCTACATGCCCCTGGGAGTGGCGCTGCCCAAGCTGGCTGCAACCCGCAGCCACGGCGCGGAAGTGGTCCTGCACGGACACAACGTGGACGAGGCGCTCGCGGAAGCCCAGCGCTACAGCAACGAAACCGGGATGGTCTTCGTGCATCCCTTCGACAACGTGGACGTCGTCTCCGGCCAGGGCACCGTGGGCCTGGAAATCCTCGAGCAGGTGCCCAACGTGGACACCGTGCTCATGGGTGTGGGCGGTGGGGGCCTCCTGGCCGGGGTCGCCGTCGCCATCAAGGCGCGCGCCAGGGAACTTGGCCGGGAGATCCGGATCATCGGGGTTCAGGCGGAGAACGCCGCCGCCTACCCGCCGTCGCTTGCCGCCGATGCCCTGGTGCCGCTGAAGAAGGTCTCCACCATGGCGGACGGCATCGCGGTGGGCCGGCCGGGGCAGCTGCCCTTCAGTATCATCCGGGAACTCGTCGATGACGTCGTCACGGTCAGCGAAGACTCCCTGGCCCGTGCACTGATCTTCCTGCTGGAACGGGCCAAGATGGTGGTTGAACCCGCAGGGGCCGTGGGCGTGGCAGCACTCATGGACGGCAAGATCGAAAATCCCGGAACCACCGTAGCGGTGCTCTCCGGCGGAAACATCGATCCCATGTTGATGCTGAAAGTGATCCAGCGCGGCCTCTCAGCCGCAGGCCGCTACATGACCGTCCGCATGATGCTTGACGACCGGCCCGGCTCGCTGGCAACGATCGCCCGCATCATTGCAGAGAACGACGCCAACGTCACCGGCCTGGACCACACGAGGGTGGGCGGTTCCATCAGCATGGGCGATGTTTCAATCACCGTGAACCTCGAAACCAAGGGGCACCAGCACGGTGAGCAGGTCCTCAGCGCCCTCCGTGCCGAGGGCTTCCAGCCAATCGTCGTGCACTAGGAGCTGCGGTGGCGGGACTGATGGGTAACGGCCGGCCTGCGCGGCAGGACATTGCCTCCCGCGCAAAGGGCGGCCTCGTGGTTCTGGGCGGCTTCGTGGCCCTGCTGTTCGCCATTGAGGTGGTGAACAGCCTGATGATGGGAGCTCTCATCCGGACCTTCGGCCTGCGGCCCCGGAGCCCGGACGGGCTGCTGGACATCTTCACTTTCCCGCTGCTGCACGCAAACCTGAACCACCTCCTCTCCAACAGCCTGCCGCTGGTCATCTTTGGCTTCCTGGTGTTCCTCTCCGGGCTCCGCGTTTTCCTCACCGCGCTGGCCTTCAGCTGGCTGGGCAGCGGGCTCACCGTCTGGCTCATCGGGAATGGCGTCACCGTGGGTGCCTCGGGCCTGGTGTTCGGGCTTTTCGCCTTCCTGCTGGTGCGCGGGTTCTTCAACCGCAGCTGGCGGCAAATCCTGCTGGCTGTGGTCCTCTTCATGGGCTACGGCAGCATCCTGCTGGGAGCGCTGCCCTTCGTGGCCGGCTACGTAAGCTGGCAGGCGCACCTGGGCGGCGCAGCGGGTGGCATCATTGCCGCCCTGTTGCTCCGTCCACGGAACACTGCGGTAGTGCGGGGAACCTGACGGCGCCCCCTGCGCAGGAGCCTGGATGTCAGGCAGTTGAGGCCCAGGCAGTACTTAAACGAAAAGCGGCGGCCGCCCCGAGGGGACGGCCGCCGCTTTCGGCTTCAGTGGTGCCGGCAGGGTGGCGCTAGGCAGCGTAGGGCTTGGCGGAGAGAATCTCCACGGTGATGTCCTTGCCGTTCGGTGCGGCGTAGCTGAGGGTCTCGCCCTCCTTGTGGCCCAGGATGGCTGCTCCCAGCGGAGACTTTTCGCTGAAGACATCCAGGTCAGAGTCGCCGGCGATCTCGCGTGAACCCAGCAGGAACGTCTCTTCGTCGCCGGCAATCCTGGCAACCACGATCATGCCGGGCTCCACGATGCCGTCATCGGCAGGCGCTTCACCCACATGGGCGTCACGGAGCAGCACCGTCAGCTGGCGGATGCGGGCCTCGATCTTGCCCTGCTCCTCCTTGGCCGCGTGGTAGCCCCCGTTTTCCTTGAGGTCCCCCTCTTGCCGCGCTGCTTCAATCTTCTGGACGATCTCCGCCCGGCCTGCGCCGGAAAGGTGGTCCAGCTCTGCCTTCAGGCGGTCAAAAGCTTCCTGGGTGAGCCAGGCTGCAGATGCGCTGTTGGTGGTAGACACGGACTTCTCCTCTAGTGGTCCTACATGCAAAAGACCCCGCCACGGTGGCCACTTGTGGAACAGTAACCAGCTCAGCGGGGTAAAGGTATCTCTCCATTGTAGTCAATCCTCTGGAGATAACCCAACAGGGGTGCGTCGCACATCACACGCGTCAGGAGGACGCGTCAGGAATCCAGCAGCTGTCCACCACGCCGGACACGGACTCCGACTCCGTGCGCACGGTGACGCGCTGGGCTACCGTCCTGCCGCCGTCGGCCGTCCCATCCGCAGCTGTCGGCGGAATGTCCACTACCTTCCAGCCCACCACGGCAAACTTCGAATCCAGTGCCTTCACGGCACATTTGACGGGGTTGGAAGGTTCCCGGGTCACCTGGAAGTCCACCTCGGCGAGGGTGGCATCCGTGGTGCTGTAGCCCACATCCTTGAACGTGACCCCCGACAGCGAGTTCGAGGTGGTCACCCACGCCAGGAACCCGATTCCCGCGACCAGCGCCACGGCGACGGCAGCCCGGGCGGCGGCGGGGGAGAGCCGGCGCTTTTTAGCACCATACCGATTGGCTAGGCTAGTGTCTGCGGGCGCGGGATGGGCCGGCTGGTCCGGGGAAGTCACCAGACCAGTTTAGTGCCCTTTCCGCCGGCGCTTTGCGGTGGCTGCGGCCGCCGGCTTGGCAGGGCACCCGCACCACACCATCCACAAGCTGCCCCCACCGCAGAAGAAGAATAAGGAGCCGTCTCCACCATGACAGCGTCCAGCAACTCCCAGGCGCCGCTCCGGCTGCTCGCGGTCCATGCCCACCCGGATGACGAATCCAGCAAGGGCGCCGCGACCATGGCGATGTATGCGGCAGCCGGCGTGGATGTCCTGGTAGCCACGTGCACGGACGGGTCCCGCGGCGACATCCAGAACCCCGCGGTGGAAGGCGAACCCCATCCTAAACGGGACATGGCCGGTGCGCGCCGGCTGGAGATGCAGCGTGCCGCCGCCATCCTGGGCATCCGCCAGCGGTGGCTCGGCTTCGTTGACTCGGGCCTTCCCGAAGGTGATCCGCTGCCGCCGCTGCCCGCCGGGTCATTCGCGACGCTGCCCTTGCACCAGGCTGCCGCGCCCCTGGTCCGGCTGGTGCGTTCGTTCAAGCCGCACGTCATCCTGAGCTATGACGAGAACGGCGGCTATCCCCACCCGGACCACATCATGGCGCACAAGGTGGCCGTGGAGGCCTTTGAAGCCGCCGGTGATCCGGACCGCTACCCCGAGACGGGGGAGGCCTGGGAGCCGAGCAAGCTGTACTACGACCGCGCCTTCAGCCCGGAGCGTTTCCGTTCCCTGCATTTCGCACTGGAGGAGGCAGGCCTGCAGTCGCCGTATGCCGAGCGCCTGGCCGCATGGCTGGAGGCCGACGCGGAGGGGCATACCCCTCCGCCGGCAAAGCATCCCACCACCACCCAGATAGACTGCGGCGACTTTTTCGAGGTGCGCGACGACGCCTTGCGGGCCCACCGGACCCAGGTGGATCCCCTGGGATTCTTCTTTGCCGTCTCGCCCGAGATGCAGCGCCGCGCGTGGCCGTGGGAAGACTACTCGCTGATCCATTCCCGGGTGCCTTCCGAGCTTCCCGAAAAGGACCTGTTCGCGGGGCTAAGATAGACCGGCAGGCTATTTCTATCCCGTGTAGAAGATAGGCGCGGCGACGGCCGGTCCCGCCCGCTTCCTGCTGCATCCGTTCCACCAGAAGGTTTCAACCGTGCATTCTCTGCTCCTCAGCCTCGCCACGACCCCCACTCCGCTGCCCACGCCCACGTTGCGGGAAGGGATTTCCGAGGACCAGGTCACCCCGGGCCTGCTGGGATTCATCATGACGGCATTCTTCGTGGTGGCCACCGCGTTGCTCATCGTCGACATGGTGCGCCGCATCCGCCGCGTGCGCTACCGTGCGCAGGTGGAGGAGGAGCGCCTGGCGGCAGCCGCTGCGGCGGATGTGGATGCCGCGGACGCGCAGGACGGGCTCGACGGCCGGAACGGGTTCGACGGCGGCACGCGCCAGGCAGCGCCCGGCACCAACGGAGAAGGGCCGGCGGCAGGCGGGGCGCCGCGCGAATAACCGGCGTTCCCTGGGCAGTCCACGCCACTACAGGCAGGAAAATGCCCTGCCGGGCCGTCCATGTCTGCGGGCGGCCGCGATCCCGCCCTGCTGGTGCAGCCCGCCTAGTCCAGGACGGCCAGGGCGATAGCCACAAAATGGGCCGCGAACGCAAGCACGGTGAAGGCGTGGAACAGCTCGTGGAACCCGAAATGGCTGTAGCTGAAGTTGGGTTTCTTGAGCGCGTAGAAGACCGCCCCCGCGATGTACAGGACGCCGCCAACGCAGATCAGCACGGCGGCGGGGATGCTGGCCTGGAAGAACTGCGGCAGGTAGAACAGTGCCCCGCAGCCCAGGGCTATGTAAATGGGAACGTAGAGCCAGCGCGGCGCGTCTGTCCACAGCAGCCGGAAGAGGACGCCAAGGATGGCTCCGGCCCAGATGACCCACAGGAGCACCACGGCCTGCGGGCGTTCCAGGAGTGTCCAGGCCAGCGGCGTATAGGTGCCGGCGATCACCAGCATGATGTTGGTGTGGTCCAGCCGTTTCAGGACGAGCTTCACCCTGGGCGACCAGTTGCCCCGGTGGTAGACGGCGCTGACGCCGAACAGCAAGACGCCGGTTGCGGCATAGACGGCGGTGGTGATCCTGCGGTCCGCCGTGGGTGCCAGCACCACCAGGATGATGCCGGCCACCAGGGCGAGCGGGGCAGTCACCGTGTGGATCCAGCCCCGCCACTTCGGCTTGATCATCAACAGTTCAGCCAGCCGTACGGCCGCATCATCCACGACGCTGGTTCCCTGGTCCGTGCGCGCGTCCGGGTCCTCCGGCTGCGGCGCGGGGATGGCCTGCGGGGAGTCGCTGTTCATGGCACCAGAATAACTTACGGAGCAGTAGGTTACCGGCTAGTAACAAGATTGAACGTGGGCGGAGGGGCCGCTGCCGGTGACCGGTCCTCCCGGGCGGTAGCCTAGGATGTGGATGTACGTACGGCAGGAAAGTCAGGTGAGTGGACGCGTGGAGTTGCCCGGGTTCCTCTATGGCTTCTACGAGCGCCGCCTGCTCAAGGACCTGCCGCGCGACCGGATACCCCGGCACATCGGCGTCATGGTGGACGGCAACCGGCGCTGGGCCAAGCAGTTCAATGCCCCCACCAGCCAAGGCCACCAGGCCGGCGCCGACAAGATCCACGAGTTCCTTGGCTGGTGCCAGGAGTTGGGCGTCAAAGTGGTGACGCTGTACATGCTGTCCACCGACAACATGAACCGCTCCAGCGAGGAACTGGACCTCCTGATGGGCATCATCGCCAACACCCTGGACCGGCTTGACGAGGACGCGAACATCTCCGTGCATGCCATGGGTGCCCCCGAACTGCTGCCGGACTACCTGGCCGAACGGCTCAACAAGCTCACGGCCAGGACCCCTGTGCGGGAGAAAATCCACGTCAATGTGGCCGTGGGGTACGGCGGCCGCCGTGAGATCGTCGACGCCGTCCGCGAACTCCTGCACGACGCCGTAGCCAAGGGGATGGACATCAACAAGCTGGCGGATGACCTCTGCGTTGATGACATCTCGCGCTTCCTGTACACCCGCGGCCAGCCGGACCCCGACCTGGTCATCAGGACTTCAGGGGAGCAGCGGCTTTCGGGCTTCCTGATGTGGCAGAGCGCCTACTCCGAGTTCTACTTCTGCGAGGCGTTGTGGCCCGCCTTCCGCAAGGTTGATTTCCTCCGCGCCCTGCGTGACTACGCGGGCCGGCAGCGCCGCTTTGGCGCCTGAAGCTCCCGGTTCATAACGAGTTCACACACCGGCAAGGAAAATCGCCGGGAAATGGTTGCGGAAATTACCCCGAATGGATTTACGTTATAAGCATCAGCAGGCAAAACCGCCGGCTGATCGGGGAGGCCAGTACATGGAGCGAAACATCGCACCGGTTGTATGGGAGGCCGGACCCGGCCTCCTGGCCGAGCCGCCTCACCAATAACAATTCCGGGCTGGTGCCCGGGGCTGGAGTCGATGTGGCTACTTCTGAAAAACTGCCCGAGGTCCTGGTTGGACAGGGCGGAAAAGCTACCTCTCGCGCCGAGCGAGCCACCATTGAAACCGGCGCAGCATCTGAAGCTGCGGCCGGTTTTGCTGTCTCCGGAAGGGAAGCCGACATCCACACCTTCGTCATTGACACTTCCGTCCTGCTCTCCGATCCCCGGGCACTGCTGCGGTTCGCCGAACATGAGGTGGTTGTTCCCGTTGTGGTCATTACCGAACTCGAAGCCAAACGCCACGATCCGGAACTTGGGTACTTTGCGCGCAAGGCCCTTCGGCTCCTGGACGACCTTCGGGTCAAGCACGGCGGTCTCAACCAGCCCCTCCCCATTGGGGACGAGGGCGGCACGCTGATGGTGGAACTCAACCACATCTCCGCAGAGGTCCTGCCGCTGGGCTTCCGCAGCGGGGACAATGACAGCCGGATCCTCGCCGTGGCCAAGAACCTGGCCAACGAGGGACGGAACGTCACGGTTGTCTCAAAGGACCTGCCCATGCGGGTCAAGGCGTCCGCCATGGGACTGACCGCCGACGAGTACCGCAACGAGCTGGTCAAGGACTCCGGCTGGACGGGCGTTGCCGAAATCGAAGCGGACGAACAGGAAATCTCCACCCTCTACGGCCACGAACCCGTCTTCATCCCCGCGGCAGCCGAACTTCCCGTCAACACCGGGCTGGTCCTGCTCTCCAACCGCGGCTCTGCCCTCGGCCGGGTAGGCGCGGACAAACAGGTCCGCCTGGTCAAGGGAGACCGGGATGTGTTCGGCCTCCATGGGCGCTCGGCAGAGCAGCGGCTGGCTATCGACATGCTGATGGACCCGGCGGTGGGCATCGTGTCCATTGGTGGCCGGGCCGGCACCGGCAAGTCGGCCCTTGCCCTCTGCGCCGGCCTTGAGGCGGTGCTGGAACGCCGCGAGCACCGCAAGGTCATTGTGTTCCGGCCCCTCTACGCTGTGGGCGGCCAGGAACTCGGCTACCTGCCCGGTTCGGAATCCGAAAAGATGAACCCCTGGGCCCAAGCAGTGTTCGACACCCTGGGTGCCCTGGTCAGCCAGGAAGTGGTGGAGGAGGTCATGGACCGCGGCATGCTCGAGGTCATGCCCCTCACCCACATCCGCGGACGCTCCCTACATGACGCCTTCGTGATCGTCGACGAAGCCCAGTCCCTGGAAAAGAACGTGCTGCTGACCGTCATGAGCCGCATCGGCCAGAACTCCAAGATCGTGCTCACCCACGACGTCGCCCAGCGCGACAACCTCCGGGTCGGCCGCCACGACGGAATCGCCGCCGTCGTCGAAACCCTGAAAGGACACCCGCTCTTCGGCCACGTCACCCTGACCCGCTCCGAACGCTCGCCGATCGCAGCACTGGTGACGGAGCTTCTGGAAGGCTAAGTCGCCGAGGAAAGGGGCCGTGGCCGGGTTCGCCGGGCCACGGCCCTTTGTGCGTGTCTGTGGCCCCGTCCGGACTTGTGCAGAGGCGCACCTCCACGCATGGACAGCCACAAGCCGGGTCACGGCCCTTCTCGCAGGAGCGCATCGCGGCGCATCGGACGCCGCAGGTCGCCCAGCGACCGAAGGTGGCCCTATGCGCTCTGTCTAAGCGACGGAGAAGGACCGTGGCCCGGCGGACCCAGCCACGGACAGGCACTCAGCGCACGCCGAGGAACTTCGCTGCTGACTCGTGGCCGTTGACCTTCAGCTTCCAGTCCGGGCGGTTGAAGGTTTCCGGGGTGAGGCGGACGTGCTGGACGGTTTGGACTTCCTTGCCCCATACCTTGCGGGAGATGCCGTTCAGTTCGTAGCCGAGGGAACGGGACACACCCAAGGAGGCGCTGTTCCAGGCGGCCGCCTCTGACTCGGCAACCTCCGCGCCCAGCCAGTCAAAGGCCCAGAGGACGACGGCGGCCCGCATCTCCTTGCCCAGGCCCCGCCCCTGGACGGTCTGCTTCAACCAGGAACCGGTGGTGACCGTCCGGAGGGCTGCGAAGTCTTTGGCACCAACGTCCTGGCAGCCGACGAACTGGCCCCCATGCCAGATCCCGAGGAGCAGGGTCCAGTTTTCGGGGCTGCACTCCGTGCGGCAGCGCCAGTACCAGCGGGCCATGTTGGGACCCAATTCATCGTGGGGCAGTTCGGTCCAGGGGGTGCTGAACGGATTCTTGCCGGCGTGGTGGATTCCCTCCCGGGCCGCGGCCACGGCCGCCGGGATGTCCTCGTCGGTGATGGGACGGAGCTCCAGCCGGGGAGATGCAAGCCTGAGGTCGAACAGCGGCCAGATGGGGCTCATGGAAGTCATCCGCGAAGCCTAGCCGATCGCTGCCGCGGGTACCTGTCACCCTCAGGCCGGGATGTCCCAGCTGACATGCCGGCGGACGTCCGTCGGGTTCATGGACTCGGCCAGGAACAGGTCATCGGGCATGTACTCGTCCACGGCGATGATATGGATCCAATGGCCATATTCCCCGGTTGCCTCTTCCAATGACTGGCTGGACACGCAGACTCCGGTGGCTGCATCGATTCGGAGGCGGGACATGCCGGGAAGGCAAAGGGGGGCGGCCGGATCCGTGGGCCGGTAGGCCACGTTCGGGACTGCGACTGCCTCAAGGGCAGGACGGCCCTCGTGCCCGGCGTACCGGACCTCCCGGAGGTCCAGGGCGTTGCTGCCGGGGAACTCGATGGGCACGGGAGCGTTCCCCGCAAGCTCCACAGGGTCCAGCGCAGCCGAAAACCGGCCGTTGCCGAACCCGGGTTCGCCGTAAGCCGCTTCCGGCCGGCGGCGTACCAGCCCATCGCCGTCGTAGACGGGAGTGACCAAAGAGGGCGGGAGGAGCCAGGACTTGCGGGTGGCACTCACGTAGAGGACATCCCTGGAATCGTTGATTCCTGTGGTGGTGTGCAGGACAAGTCCGCCAGGGCTTTCGAGGCGGAGCGCACCCGGACGGCGGAGCCATGCGCGCACGAAGGGTGCGCCCGGCGCGGGTGCAGAATCAAAGGCCCGGTCCCAGTACTCAAACCGCAGCGACTGCCACTTCCAGGGGGAAGAGCGGCACAGGTTCCGGAAGGTGGCGGCCAGGTCCGCGGAAGCCGCAACGCCGGCAGATGCTGCAGGAAGGCCCGGAACAGGCCGGCGCCGGGAGTCCCAGGTGGACATATCCACATCTTACGCGGCGTCGTTGGGGCTGGGATGGGTGGATCCAGTAGCATCCGAGGGGTGATCGGACGACTCGGTGAACTGTGGCAGCACACCCCGCCCGCCTTCTGGCTGGTCCTGGCCGCCTGCCTGTATTTCGCGGTGATGGCAGTCCGGCTCACCATCATCGATGTCCGGCACCACCTGCTGCCAAACCGGATTGTCTTCCCGTCCTATGCCGTGGCCGGGGTCCTCCTCCTGGCGGCCGCCGCCGTGGCATGGGCCGGCCCTGAACCTGCCGGCGTGACGCCGGGGGGCCTTATCGCCGCACCGGCTTTCCGCATCGTGGCCGGCGGCGCCATCCTGTGGCTCTTCTACTTCATCCTGCGCTTCATCTATCCTCCCGGCATGGGCTTCGGTGACGTGAAGCTGGCCGGAGTGCTCGGAATGTACCTTGGGTACCTCAGCTGGGGGCACCTGTTCGCGGGAACCTTCCTGGCCTTCCTGCTCGGCGGCCTATGGTCCATTGCCCTCCTGGCGGCCAGGCGCAGCACCCTGAAGTCGGCCATCCCGTTCGGCCCGTTCATGCTTGCCGGAGCCGCTGCAGCCATGTTGCTGCCCGCCTGAGGGTCCAGTGCCTGGCCTACCGGCAGCGGTCGCCCTGGCCGCCGGCGGCCAGGGCCATTCGGTAGGCTGGCGGTATGCCTGCTCCCGAATACGTCCTGAAACTGCGCGAGAAGATCGGCAACGATCCCATCTGGGTCCCAGGGGTCCGGGGCGTGGTGGTGGATGACGGCGGGAAGATCCTGCTGGCCCAGCGGTCGGACAACCGGCAGTGGGCCCTCGTCAGTGGCATGCTGGACCCGGGGGAGCAGCCTGCACGCGGGCTGGTCCGGGAAATCTTCGAGGAAACAGCTGTGGTGGCCGAACCGGAACGCGTGGTGTCGGTTGGCGCGGTGGGGCCGGTCACCTACCCGAACGGGGATGTCTGCGAGTTCCTGGACGTGGTGTTCCTCTGCCGCTACGTTTCCGGCGAGGCCAGGGTCAACGACGACGAGTCCCTGGCCGTCGGCTGGTTCAGCGTGGACGACCTTCCCGAACTCATGCCCGGCCACTTGACCAGTATCCGCCAGGCCCTCGCGCCCTCCGGCGCCGTCCATTTCGAACCCTGACGCCACCGGCCGAATCCAACCGCCACCGCCCGGGAAAGGCCGGGTAACGGCCACAGGGCCGCCGCAACCCCCAAGATTGCGGCGGCCCTGCAGCCATTCACGCCGGTGGTCGTCCGCCGGCGTGCGTTCCCGGGGGCGTGGGCAGCCAAGCTGCCGCGGCCAAGCCCGGTGTCCGGCAGGCGTCACCGGCCCGGGGAGACCAACTCGCCGTCGTCGTCCTTTACGCCGGCAGCGGGCCCGGTTTCGCGACCGGGGGCGGACGTGCCGGCGAGCCCGGCGGCCAGCCGCTCCGCCTCCTCCCCGCCCACGGCCTCGCCGCGCGCCACCATGCCGGCGGTGTCCGACAGCGGGATCTGCTTCAGCGTGATGGCCAGCAGCAGCGCAACGGCGATGAACGGCAGCAGGTACCAGAACACCGGTGCCAGCGAATCGGCATAGGCATTCACGATAGCGTCCCGCAGCTGTTCGGGGAGCTGGCTCAACGCCTGCGGATCCAGGGTCCGGGTGGACTGCCCTGCCTGCTCGGCGGAAGCTCCTGCACCCGTGAAGGCATTGGTCAGCGCCTCGGAAAGACGGGTGGTGAAAATCGAGCCGAACACCGCAACACCCATGGCCGCCCCCACCTCGCGGAAGTAGTTGTTGGTGCTGGTGGCGGTTCCAATTTGGTCCGCCGGCACGGAGTTCTGGACCACCAGGACCACTACCTGCATGATCAGGCCCAGGCCGGCACCGAAGACGAACAGCTGGAGGCAGATCACCCAGATGGGCGTGCTGGCTGCGAGGGTGGTCATCCACAGCATGGCGGCCATGGTCAGCGCGGCGCCCAGAATGGGGAACAGCTTGTACTTGCCGGTCTTGGAGATCCGGATGCCCGAGTAGATGGAGGTTCCCATGAGGCCTGCCATCATCGGCAGCATCAGCAGGCCTGATTCGGCAGCGGAGGTCCCGGAGGACATCTGCAGGAAGGTGGGAACGAACGCGATGGCGGAGAACATGCCCAGCCCCAGGGTGAAGCCGATCGCCGTGGCGTTGATGAAGATCCGGTTCCGGAACAGGCTCAGCGGAATGATGGGGTCCTCGGCGCGGCGCTCCACCATCACGAACGCGGCGGCAGAGACGACCAGGCCGGCGCCGAAGGCCCAGGTGAGCGGCGAATCCCAGCCTTCGTCCTTCTTGCCGCCGAAGTCGGTGAAGAAGATCAGGCAGGTAGTGGCGGCGGAGAGCAGGATGACGCCCAGGATGTCGATCCGCTTTTCCGCCTTTTTGTTGGGGAGTGTCAGGGCGAACCAGGCGATGGCGAAGGCGGCAAGGCCCACGGGGATGTTGATGTAGAAGGCCCATTCCCAGGTGAGGTGGTCCACGAAGAAGCCGCCCAGGAGCGGGCCGGCCACGGCGGAGAGGCCGAAGATGGCACCCAGGGGACCCATGTATTTGCCGCGCTCCTTGGCGGGCACGATGTCGGCGATGATGGCCTGGGAAAGGATCATGAGTCCGCCGCCGCCCAGGCCCTGGATGGCGCGGAAAATGACGAAGCCCCAGAAATCGGTGGCAAGGGCGCAACCCACGGAGGCCAGCGTGAAGAGCGCGATGGCCACCAGGAAGAGGTTGCGCCGGCCCAGGATGTCACCGAATTTGCCGTAGATGGGCATGACGATGGTGGTGGCCAGCAGGTAGGCGGTGGTGATCCAGGCCTGGTGTTCCACGCCGCCCAGCTTGCCCACGATGGTGGGCATCGCGGTGGAGACGATGGTCTGGTCCAGGCTGGAGAGGAGCATGCCCGCAATCAGTGCGGAGAAGATGATCCAGATGCGTTTTTGGGTCAGCAGGAGCGGTCCTGCAGGCGCCTTGGCGGTGGCGGTACTCATGGTTGTCCTTTTGCGGCGGTGGTATCCGGGATGTCGAACGGTTGGGAAAACAGGAGGCTGGCGGCTGCGATGTTCTCCAGCAGCAGGTCCCGGTAGCTGCGGGTGTTGCCGTCGGAGAAATACGCCATGCTGCTCTTGCGCGCGATGGTGCTGAGCAGCACGACGGCCATCTGCACGACGGGGTGGTCCGGGGCCACGCCTTCCCGGCGGGCAACGTCCCTGGCGAACTGGGCCTCCCGCTGTTCGGTGACTCCGATGATCTTCAGGATGAGCTGCGGCTCCTTGTGGACCACGCCGATCAGTTGGCGGGTTTCCTCTTCGGACGCGGCCATGCCCTCGGCCAGGCGGAGGGAGAGCCTCACCAGGTCACGGAACAGGGTGGCCGAGATTTCGCCGCCCGGGGAGTCCGCGCCGCCGGCGACGAATTCTTCGATGACGTCGGCCGGGATGTCATCTTCGGCGTGACCGATAATGGCGTCTTCCTTGGTGGGGAAGTAGTTGAAGAAGGTCCGGCGGGAGATGCCGGCGGCCCCGCACACTTCCTCCACGGTGTAGCCGTTCAGGCCGTGTTCTGCCGTGAGGGCCCGGGCCGCAGCCGTGATGGCACCGCGGGTGGCGGCACGTTTCCGCTGCCGCAGCCCGGATTCAGAAGTTGCACTATCAGACACAAAGTAAAGTTTTGCACTCAATAGTGATTAGTGCAAGTTTACTGGGAATCCGGCGGGGCCGGGTTCCCAGGGGCTTAAAGTCCGACGGCGGCCGGCACCTTCCGTTCGAAGGGTGCCGGCCGCCGTCGGGCGTCCTGGAGGCGGTGGGGACTTAGGCCTTGTGGGCCGGTGCCGTCATGGTGGTGACGTCCAGTGCCTTGTCCAGGTCGGCCTCGGAGACCTTGCCGTCGCCGTCGCCGACGAAGCCGAGTTTCTCGGTGGCCTGGCGGATGGTCAGGCCCTCCTTGACGGCGGTCTTGGCGATCTTGGCGGCGTTCTCGTAGCCGATGTATTTGTTCAGCGGCGTGACGATGGAGGGGGAGGCCTCGGCCAGGAAGCGGGCGCGCTCCACGTTGGCGGTGATGCCGTCGATCATCTTGTCCGCCATGACGCGGCTGGTGTTGGCCAGCAGACGGATGGACTCCAGCAGGTTGGCGGCCATCACCGGGATGCCGACGTTGAGCTCGAAGGCGCCGTTGGTGCCGGACCAGGCGATGGCGGTGTCGTTGCCGATGACCTGGGCGGCCACCATGATGGAGGCCTCGCAGATGACCGGGTTGACCTTGCCGGGCATGATCGAGGAGCCGGGCTGCAGGTCGGGGATGGCGATTTCGCCGAGGCCGGTGTTGGGGCCGGAACCCATCCAGCGAAGATCGTTGTTGATCTTCATGAAGGAGATGGCGATGTTCCGAAGCTGGCTGGAGGCCTCGATCAGGCCGTCCCGGTTGGCCTGGGCCTCGAAGTGGTCGCGGGCCTCGGTCAGGGGCAGCCCGGTGTCCGTTGCCAGCAGCTCGATGACGCGCTCCGGGAAGCCGGCCGGGGTGTTGATGCCGGTGCCCACGGCCGTGCCGCCCAGCGGAACCTCGGCAACGCGGGGGAGCGAGGCGTTGATGCGCTCGATGCCGTAGCGGACCTGCGCGGCGTAGCCGCCGAACTCCTGGCCCAGGGTCACCGGGGTGGCGTCCATGAGGTGGGTGCGGCCGGACTTGACGACGTCCTTGAATTCAGCGGCCTTGCGCTCCAGCGACTCGGCAAGGTAGCCCAGGGCGGGAATGAGGTCGTTGATCAGCGCCGAGGTGGCAGCCACGTGGACCGAGGTGGGGAAGACGTCGTTGGAGGACTGCGATGCGTTGACGTGGTCGTTCGGGTGGACAACCTTGTCGCTGCCCGCGGCCTGCAGTGCGCGCGTGGCCAGTTCGGCGATGACCTCGTTGGTGTTCATGTTCGAGGAGGTGCCGGAACCGGTCTGGAAGACGTCGATGGGGAAGTCGCCGTCGTACTTGCCGGCAGCTACCTCGTCTGCAGCGTCTGCAATCGCCTTGGCCAGCTCGCCGTCGAGCACGCCCAGTTCTGCGTTGGCCTCGGCGGCGGCCTTCTTGACCCGGGCGAGCGCTTCAATGTGGGTGCGCTCCAGGGTCTTGCCGGAAATGGGGAAGTTCTCCACTGCCCGCTGCGTCTGCGCGCGGTACAGTGCGTTCACGGGGACGCGGACTTCGCCCATCGTGTCATGTTCAATGCGGAACTCTTCAGTGGAAGTCATGGGGCTAGCTTATGGCGATCCGGCGCCCCATCGAAAACCGTTAAGGCACTGGCGCCGGCGGCCCGGGGGGCCGCCGGCGCCAGGCTGCTAGAGCTCTCCGATTCCGTAAACCAAGTCCGCGCGGCCTTCTGCCAGCCGGTAGGAAAGGCCGACGACGGCGGTGCGGCCGCCCTCGATTGCGTCGGAAATCACACGCGAGCTGTCGGCGAGGCGCTGCGACGTCTGCTTGACGTGCTCCACCACCATGTCATTGACCTCGGGCTGGTCATTGCGCAGGGACGTCAGGACGGAGGGCGTGATGCGTTCCACGAGGTCGCGGATGAAGCCCGCCGGCATTTCGCCGGTCTCCACGGCGTCCTTGGTGGCAGTCACGGCGCCGCAGCTGTCGTGCCCAAGAATGACGATCAGCGGCACGTTCAGCACACCGACGCTGTATTCAAGGGAACCCAGGACGGCGTCATCGATCACCTGGCCGGCGGTGCGGACCACGAAGACATCGCCCAGGCCGACGTCGAAGATGATTTCCGCGGCGAGCCGGGAGTCGGAGCAGCCGAAGATCACCGCGAAGGGGCTCTGCGTCTCCACCAGTGATGAGCGGCGCGAAGCATTCTGGTTCGGATGCGAGGACTCGCCGTTTACGAAACGTTCGTTGCCTTCGCGCAGGCGGCGCCAGGCCAGTGCAGGGGTCAGGTTAGTCGTCACGGCCCCACCTTACGGCGTGGGGGCCGCCGAGGGTGAAACTGTGACGGCCGGGTTGCTGTCGAGGGAGCTGACGACGGCGGCAGCGAGTGCCGCGAATTCGTCCAGTTGTGCCGCGCCGGAGAGGATGACGGTGCTGCCGCGGTAGTTCAGCACCATCGACTTTTCACCCTTGCCGGTGTCCCGCAGTTCCCATTCCTGGCCGCCGGCATTCCGGGACCCGGTGACCGGGGCGTTCTTCGTCTGCTGGAGGAGCCAGGTGGGGTTCGCGCTCCTGGTCTGCACCAGGGCAATAAAGGATGTCTTGGGGGTGAGGTAGCCGACCTCCCAGGTGGGGACGCCGTTGCCGGTGCCTGCCTCCCAACGGGCATAGTTCGCGCGGAAGGCGTTGCCGGTGTCCGGCGCGACGGGTGTGAATCCGGCCACATCCGCCGCGTTCCTGGCCACCGACGCAACGTCGATGTCCGGCCGGTACCCCTCGGTCTTGGGCTGCGGATTCATGAGCACGACGGGCAGGAACGCCGCAATGCTCAGCACCAGGGCAATGATCATGCCGATCACCGAGGCGTTGGCGCGCTTGGCGGCGGCCGCCGGAATGACGGGCTTAACCGGGGCGTCCGCACTGCTGCCGGCGGCGCCGGTGCGCCCTTCGGGCTTGGCCTGGCCGGAGCTTGGACTGGTGGCTTCCTGCATGTCATTCACCCCTCTATAGTCGCCCATCCCGGAGCCTCACTTCCATTCGGGCCTTGGCGGGGACGCCCGTACGCCGGCGGGGTACATTGCGGGGCCGCGTCACGGGCCGCCGCCGGCGCGGCGCCGCGACTATGATCGGTAGCAGAGGAATCACCGTTCTGCTGCACCGGCAGGCGGGTTCAATGATCGCCACTCGAAGAAGAGGTTCACGTGTCACCAGCGTCCATGACCCAGAAGTACTCCACGATTTCACCGTCCCTTGCGGTGGGCCACGACGAGCCGGACCGCAACCTCGCCCTCGAGCTTGTCCGCGTCACGGAGGCCGCGGCCATCGCCGGTGGCCACTGGGTGGGCTTCGGCGACAAGAACACTGCGGACGGCGCCGCCGTCGACGCCATGCGTTCTTTCCTGCAGACCGTCCACTTCAACGGCGTCGTGGTGATCGGCGAAGGCGAAAAGGACGAAGCCCCCATGCTGTTCAACGGTGAGCGCGTTGGCGACGGCACCGGCCCCGAGGTGGACGTGGCCGTGGACCCCATCGACGGAACCCGGTTGACCGCCCTGGGCATCAACAACGCCCTGGCCGTCCTGGCCGTTGCCGAGCGCGGCTCCATGTTCGATCCCTCTGCCGTGTTCTACATGGAAAAGCTGGTGACCGGCCCGGAGGCCGCCGACATGGTTGACCTGCGCCTGCCGGTCAAGCAGAACCTGCACCTGATTGCCAAGGCCAAGGGCGTCAAGGTCAACCAGCTCAATGTGATGATCCTCGACCGTGACCGCCACCGCCCGCTGGTGGAGGAGATCCGTGAAGCCGGCGCGCGCACCAAGTTCATCATGGACGGCGACGTTGCCGGCGCCATCGCAGCCGCCCGCTCGGGCACCGGTGTGGACGCCCTCATGGGCATCGGCGGCACCCCGGAAGGCATCGTGGCGGCCTGCGCCATCAAGTCCCTGGGCGGCGTCATCCAGGGCCGCCTCTGGCCCACCAGCGACGAGGAGAAGCAGAAGGCCCTCGACGCCGGCCACGACCTCGAGCGGGTGCTTTCCACCAACGACCTGGTCTCCAGCGACAACTGCTACTTCGCCGCCACCGGCATCACCGACGGCGACCTCCTCAAGGGCGTGCGTTACTCCAAGGACAAGGTGCTCACCCAGTCCATCGTGATGCGCTCCAAGTCGGGCACCATCCGTTTCGTTGACGGCGAGCACCGCGCCGACAAGTGGGAAGGTTACGCCCGCAAGAGCTGACCTGCCCCCAGCGCCTGGCACTGAAGCCCCGGGAGCGCCGAGCGCGTTCCCGGGGCTTCGGCATTAACGCGTTGGTATAGGGTTTAAGCCATGATTCCTGCCGTTGTTCCCTGCACTGACCGCGCCCTTTGGGACGAAAACGTCGATAAGTTCCAGGGGCATCCGCAACAGCTCTGGGGCTGGGGCGAAACCAAGGCAATGCACGGCTGGTCGGTGGACAGGGTCCTGGTGAAGGCCGGGGACCGGACCATCGGTGCTGCCCAGCTGCTGGTCCGGAAGCTTCCCGCGCCCTTCCGCGCCCTGGTCTACGTTCCCCGTGGTCCCATGTGCGCCGTGGAGAATACGCAGGAAGTGCTCAACCGGCTCGCTGAGCACGCGGCCCTCCGGCACCGGGGCGTGGCCCTCAGCATCGAACCGGACTGGGACCGGGATTCCCCCTATGCCGGCGCCGTCGCCGCAGCGGGCTTCCGGGAATCCACCAACACCGTACTCATCCCGCGCACCCTCATCCTTGACCTGACCCGGTCCGATGACGAACTGATGGCGGAAATGTCCAAGTCCACGCGGGCCAACATCCGCAAGGCCATGCGCAGCGACGTGGAATTCCGGAAGGTCAAGAACGAGTCCGAACTGGAACAAGTGCTGGCCATCTACCGCCAGACGGCGGAGCGGGCGGGCTTCGGTATCCACGAGGACCAGTATTACCGCGACATTTTCCGGAACCTCGGTGACGCCTCCCCGATCATTGGGGCGTTCGACGGTGAGCAGCTGCTGGCGTTCACCTGGCTGTCGCGCAGCGGAACCACGGCGTTCGAGCTGTACGGCGGGGTGTCCGCCGAAGGGCAGAAACAGCGCGTGAACTACGGCGTGAAATGGGCCGCACTGACGTCCATGCGCGAGGACGGCTGCAGCCGGTACGACTTCAACGGCCTGCTCAACGACGGCATCTCCGATTTCAAGAAGCAGTTCGCCAAGCACGAGGACATGCTGCTGGGCACATGGGAGAAGCCGCTCTCGCCGTTCTACCCCGCGTACGCCAAGTCCATGCCGCTGGCCCGCCGGGGCCTCCAGCAGGCACGCCAGCTGCTGAAAGGCGCAGCCGGGCGGGTGCGCCCACTGGTCCGGAAACTGCGTCCGGCAAACTGACCGGGCCCAACACGCAAGGGCGACGGCGGCACTCCGGGAAGTGCCGCCGTCGCCCTTCTTCTTGTGGTTGCGCCGGTTAGAGGCCCGTGGTGACGGCGAAGGCCAGCGCCGGTCCCGTGCTGCCGGCCGCACGGTGGACGTTGACGGGAGCTTCGGCGGCCGGGATGAAGGCACTGCCGCCCCGGGACAATGCCAGGTCGCCCTTGGGGGAGTCCAGGTACACGTCTCCGGCTACGACGATGACCACCGCCGCTCCGGCCTGGGCGAGCGGAACCGGTCCTGCATCGGGGCCAAGCTCGATGCGCTGCAGCTGGAACTCACGGAACGGCGGACGGAACAGTTCCTGGTCCATTCCTGTCGTATCGGCGGCCAGCATGGGAACGGCCACGGGATGGAAGTCGATGGTGCGCAGCAGTTCCGGGACATCCACATGTTTGGGTGTCAGGCCGCCGCGCAGCACGTTGTCCGATGACGCCATGACCTCAACGCCCAGCCCGTGCAGGTAGGCGTGCACGTTGCCGGCAGGAAGATAAACGGCTTCACCGGGCTTCAATGAAATGCGGTTCAACAGCAGGGAAATCAGGACGCCGGGATCGCCGGGGTACTTCTCGTTGAGGCTGATGGCCGTGCCCAGCTCGGCCTGGTAGGGCTCCAGCGGTGTCTTCAGCAGGGCCGCCACCACCAGTGCCGTTTCCTCTGCCACGCCCTGGCCGCCCGTGATCAGGCGCTCGAAGGCCCGGCGGAGTCCGGCCCCTTCATCCTCGGCGGCCAGGTCCTCAAGGAGTGCCTGGACCAGCCGCGGCTGCCCGTCTTCGGGGAAGGCGTGCGCGACGTGCTCCAGGATGGTCCGGGTTTCTGCCGCGGGCCTGAATCCGCACAGCGCCTCGAAGGGCGTGAGCGCGAAGATCATCTCCGGTTTGTGGTTGTCGTCCTTGTAGTTCCGGCTGGGGGAGTGCGGGTCCACGCCGGCCTGGGCTTCCCTGGCAAAACCCTCCCGTGCCTGTTCGAGGCTTGGGTGGACCTGGAGCGAAAGAGGCTGTGCGGCCGCAAGGATCTTGGCAAGGAACGGCAGCCGGGGCCCGAAGGCGGCCACGGACTCCGCGCCCAGGAAGTGCTCCGGGTCGGAGGAAATCAGGGCGTCCAGCGGCTGCCTGCTCCCATCCTCCGGCAGGTGCGCCACCGACGGCGAGTCGGGGTGCGCGCCAATCCAGAGCTCGGCTTCCGGATGCCCCGACTCGTCACGCCCCAGCAGCGAGGCGATCGCCGTCGTCGAACCCCAGGCATAGTCCCGAAGGACGTTGTCAATCTCGTACAAAACTCTTCCGTTCCTTGATGGATGGACGCAGGTGGGTGGGCGCCGACGGATTGCGGCCGGCTGCTAGAGCGGGGCGCACTGTCCGTTGGTGGCCACGAGCTGGCGGATGGCCTCTTCATCGCCGGCAAGTTTGAGCTGGGTGAGCATCTCTTCGGTGATCGGCTCGCCGTCAGGCGTGGTGGTCACGGGCGTGAAGTCCGACGGCGACGGCTGCTTGGCTGCCGTGACCGTTCCGGGCAGCGTGGCAGGCAGGGCCGCTGCCGCCTGGACGTGTCCGGTGCCGGCGGCCGGTACGGCCATCACATCGTCGGATCGGCCGGCCGACTGGGAGCCCTTGGCGGACGCCGAGGCCAGGAGCTGGTCCACTTTGTCGTGGATCTGGTCGAAATCGGGGTTGGTGGAGAACGACGGGTCAAAGTCCGGCGGCCCGATGGTGAGCCGCTTGACGTCCTTGCCCCGCGCCTTGATCGCCAGGTCAAGGAAGCTGCCGAGCTGGGCCGAGGAAATGTTGGACTCCACCACTTTGGTGCCGGCGCTGGCGATGTCCTCGAACTTCGACAGCAGGGTGGCCGGGTCAAGCTGCTTCAGCATGGCCTGCTGGACGCACTGCTGGCGCTGGATGCGTGAGTAGTCGTCCACATACTCGCGGGACCGCCCGTACCAGAGGGCCTGGGCGCCGTTGAGCGTCTGGTCACCGGCGGGGATCCAGCCCAGGGGCATGCCGTGGGTCTTGGTGGCTTCATCGAAATAGCCGCTCATGGGGACCCAGCCGCCGGCCTTGATCCGGATGCCTCCCATCGCGTCGATCAGCGTTGAGAAGCCCTGCATGTCAACCAGCACATAAGCCTGGATCTGCATGCCCAGGGTCCCGGAAACGGCTTCCATCGTGGCCTGGGCGCCGGGATCGTCCACGCCCGGGTAAAGGTCGGCGTGCTCGTTGGTGACCTCGGTGTTGATCGCATTGATCAGGCATTCGTCGCCGCAGTTGTAGCCGTCGGGGTAGAGGGCGCGCATGGGCGAGTTCTCGCTGAACTGGGCATTCTGGAAGTTCCGGGGGACGGAAATAATGGCCGTCTGCCCGGTCTCGGCGTCCACGCTCAGGACCGAGAGGCTGTCAGGGCGGCGGCCGGTACGGTCATCGCCGGCGTCGCCGCCCATCATCAGGAAGTTGTAACGCCCGTCTACGGGTTTCAAGGCAGGGCCCGAACCGAAGATGCTGCCGATGGCATTGCGGCCCACGTTGAGCAGATAGGCCGAATAGCCCACGGAGCCGCTGCCCAGGACCAGAGCCAGCACCAGGGCAATTCCGACGCCGGGCCGGGCCTTTGGCGCCAGCAGCACGGGGCGGATGAGCCGGAGGGTATTGAGGAACAGGAAGGCCCAACCGAGGGCCAGGGCAGCCAGCAGGACCACCAGGACCAGGGACGTGACCGGGTTGGTAATGATGCTGATGGCCAGGCTTCGGTCGACCAGCAGGAGAACCCCGGCCAGGAGGAGGACGGCCCACGCGCACAGTGTGACGCGGAGTGCCGCACGTCCCAGTTTCCGATCGCCTGCCACCAGTTGAGCGCTGCCGGGCACCAGCAGCGTCAGGAGGACCAGGACGAACGCCCGCTTGGTGCGGACCGCGGAGGAAGCGCTGACCGGATAACGGACCGGGTCCGTCATGGACGGACCGGAGCCGGTGTTCAGGACGCTGCTGCTGCTGGCCATGTCCGCCGCCCTAACGGCTGCCCCGAGGTGCGCTGGAGCCGCCGGGGAAGACTTCACTGACTTTCTGCCGCAGGTTTGCGCCCTTGCGGGAGGCGACGGCGTTAAGGTCGGCGGCGAAATCCAGGAGGTCCCGGCGGAGGGAGGCAGCCAGTTCGTCCGTTCCGGACGCGAGCATCCGCACGGCCAGGAGACCTGCGTTGCGGGCGCCCGCAATCGAGACCGTCGCCACGGGGACGCCCGCCGGCATCTGGACGATGGACAGCAGGGAATCCATCCCGTCCAGGGTCTTCAAGGGGACGGGAACCCCGATCACGGGCAGCGGTGTGACACTGGCGAGCATGCCGGGAAGGTGGGCAGCGCCGCCGGCGCCGGCGATGATGACGCGGAGGCCGCGTTCATGGGCGGTCTGGCCGTACCGGATCATCTCGGTGGGCATCCGGTGGGCAGAGACCACATCCGCTTCGAAGGGGATGCCAAACTCGGCAAGGGCGTCAGCCGCGGCCTCCATGACAGGCCAGTCCGAATCTGAACCCATGACGAGCCCCACCAGGGGGCCGGCGCCGGAACCGGCGGCTGGGGTGGCTTCGGCGCTCATGCGTTCTCCTCAAAGATTACGGATGCTTCTTCGGTGCCGACCCGGCCGTCGCGGATGATTCCCGCCACGGCGGCGGCGCGGCGGCGGACCGACTCAACTTCCGCGGTGGATGCGCCCACCAGGTTGACATGGCCGATCTTACGTCCGGGCCGGACGGATTTGCCGTAGCAGTGGACTTTGGCAGCCGGTTCGGCCGCCAGCGCCATGGGGTAGGCGGAGTAGAGGTCCTGGTTTCCGCCGCCCAGGAAGTTCTTCATGACCGTTACCGGTGCCAGTGCGTCGGTGGCGCCCAGGGGCAGGTTCAGGACAGCGCGGAGGTGCTGCTCGAACTGGCTGGTGATGGAGCCGTCCTGGGTCCAGTGGCCCGTGTTGTGCGGCCGCATGGCCAGTTCATTGATGAGGAACCCTGCTCCGGTGCCCGGAGTTTCGAAGAGTTCAACGGCCAGGACGCCGGTTACGTCCAGTTCGGCCGCGATGCGCAAGGCGGCGTCCTCCGCGGCGGCGGCGACCTCCAGCGGGATGTCGAGTGCCGGCGCAATCACCTCGTCGCAGACACCATCCACCTGGATGGTGTGCACGACCGGCCAGGCCCGGGCCTCGCCGTCGGGGGTCCGCGCCACGAGCGCGGAGAGTTCACGGGTGAATTCGACCTTCGCCTCGGCAAGGAGGGGACTCATGGCGGCGAACCAGTCAGCGGCCTCGGCGGCTTCCTCCGGCGAGGCCACGATCCTGACACCCTTGCCGTCGTATCCGCCGCGGGGGGTCTTCAAGACCACAGGCCAGCCGGTTTCCTCGCCGAACCGAACCAGCGCGTCCACGTCCGCCACGGACGCCCAGGCGGGGTTCGGGAGTTCCAGGCGGTCGATGGCGGCACGCATGACCAGTTTGTCCTGGGCGTGGACCAGGGCATCGGGACCTGGCTGCACATTGACCCCGGCCTCCTGGAGGGCACGCAAATGGGAGGTCGGCACATGCTCATGGTCGAACGTCATCACGTCCAGCCCCTGGGAAAAGTCCAGGAGCGTCTGGAGGTCCTTATAGTCACCCACCGGCGTGGCGGGCACCGCTGAGACCGCTGAGACGTCCTCACCCTCGGCGAGGACACGGAGTTCAAAGCCAAGTGCTGTAGCGGCAGGGGCCATCATTCGCGCGAGCTGGCCGCCGCCAACCACGCCTATCACTGGAAAAGTCACATCTGCCAGCCTACCGAAGACGGGCACGATCCCGCTTTTATGGCCCGGTGGGCGCGGGGGATTTCCCCTGGAGGTGGCATTGGCCACCTGCTGTCCGGGGCATACTCCAAGCTTTGGGGGCTAAAATGGACCCTTGGCCGAGTGGCCCACAGTTCGGACGGCCATGGAGGGTCATGTTTAGCGCACTTGCAGATCGTATCCGGGGGCTCGCCTCACTCTTTTGGCGCGAGGTGGCCAAGTTTGGTGCGGTTGGCGGTGTGGCGTTCGTCATCGACAACGGCCTGACCTATTACCTGATGCACGGCCCCATGTCCGACAGCGAGGCGAAGGCCCGGTTCGTCGGTGCCACGGTAGCCACCGTCTTCTCGTGGATTGCGAACCGTTTCTGGACCTTCCGCCACCGGCGCCAGGCCAACGTGCTCCGCGAGTTTGTCATGTTCGTCATCATCAACGGCATTGGCATCGGCATTTCCACCGGGTTCACGGCGCTGGCCAAATACGGGCTGGGTATTGACGACAAGAACCTGCTGTTCCTCGCCGGGGTCGCCGGCATCCTGGTGGCCACCGTCGTCCGCTTCTTCGCGTACCGCTTCCTGGTGTTCAACCAGGAACTGGACCAGGAGCCGGAGTTCTCCCACGACCACGAGATCCTCGAAGCGCATCCCCACAAGGAACACGCACAGGCAGCCGAACGCCCGGCTTCCGCGCCCGCCGAGGGCGGCCCCAAGGCCTAGGACACCGCCTGCCCGGGCCTTCCACCGGCAAGACGGGGCTCGCCGCCCGGCAACCGGCAAGGCGTGGCTCGCCGCACCATTCTGGAGGCATTCCGCCGCGGAGCGCGGTCCGTTCGTCCCGGGCTACGCGCCGTGGATGCGCTCGGCCGCGAGGAGCTTGTCCGTGAGCGCCACGTCCGGGTGGGTCAGCACCACCGACCCGCCCTGCTGCCACGCTCCCAGGGCATTGGCCAGGGCCGCTTCCAGGCCGTCGGCGGCGGGCACATGCAGCCTGGTGCCTTCACTGTGCGGCTGGGCAAAATCCGTGATCAGCTCCCGGTGGAGGATTGTGCGCCCGTCACCGGTGTGGACGGCGGCCGCCGACGGATCGGGGTCCGAATGCGCCATGAAGACGTCCCCGTGGGAGCGCACCTCAGCGGCGTAGTCCAGCCACCCGCCGGGAAGGTCCCCTGGCCAGCGCATGGCGAGGGCGGGAAGCGCTACCGCAACGACGGCGTCGTACTGCTCCCTTGCCCCGTCCGGGTCGTCCGTGGCAAGGAAGTCCGCCGGGCCGCCGTCGAGGACAGCCTCCAGTCCCAACTGCCACCCGGCCAGCGCCCAGACCATGGCTTTCCAATGGGCCGGCAGCGCCAGCCGCAGCCGCATGCCGGGCTCGGCGTCCAGTTCGTCCTGGAGCAGGTTGCTGGTTTTCGCCACCCAGTTGTCCAACACCCGGCCGGACAGTTCCACCCGTTCCCCGTCCGGTCCGTACCACGTCAGTCGCGGCGCAGTGGAATTGCCGGATCGCAGGCTGCCCATGAGGTCGATTACGGGGATAGTCGTCATGGCTTCATCCTGCCACTCGGGAAACCCGGGGTCATCCGCCTCCGCGTCACGCATCCGACCAACAGCGCCAATGTGATGTTAATCACGGGCTTTGCTAAGCGTGCTTGCTATTTGCGCCCCGGGCGGGTATTTTTCGCGCCAGTACGGACATCTGTCCGCCCATTCCTCCCCGAAGGGCGGTGTTGAGGCACCGGCGCCAGCGGGCCGGGCCAAAATCCCGGGCGTGGCGTGCGCAAATTTCTTCGCTGCGACTGTCTATTATCCCGGCAACGGCTTGACTCACCCTAGTTACACACGTGTAATTAGGTATCTAAAGCAATTGCGTAAATACCGGCACACAACCGAGTGTCCACGTATCCAGGCAGTGGCTGAAACATCAGGAGGGTCGCCGTGGGGCAAGCAGAGCGTATCCAGGAAGATGCCGTCGTAGCCGGCCAGGCAACGGCAAAGTACCGTGCGCGGGGGGTGCCAAGTGATTGGTACGTGGATCCCGCCGATCCTGATGCTGCAGAGCGGTATAACAGGAATTCCACCAGCGTCCTGGAGGACCAGGCCACGGCGTTCCTTGCAGCGCACGAAGCGCTCCTTGACGGCGGCGCGGAACCCGAAGACGATCTTGATCCTCCAATGGAGCTCGCCGCAGCCGGGACCCCCCAGCCGGTGTGGATTGGGTTGCCGCTGCAGCAGGACTTCGACGACGAAGGTGAGCTGGGCTGGCAGACTGACGCTCTGTGCGCACAGACCGATCCGGAAGCCTTCTTCCCCGAAAAGGGCGGCTCCACCCGCGATGCCAAAAAGGTGTGCGGCGCCTGCAACGTCAGGTCGCAGTGCCTGGAGTACGCGCTGGCCAATGACGAGCGGTTTGGCATCTGGGGAGGCCTGTCCGAGCGTGAGCGCCGGCGGCTAAGGAAGCGAGCAATCTAATTCTTCAGGATGTCCATGTCACTGCCGTTGTGGTCGCCCACAACGGCAGTGCCTATCTGCCCAGAACCCTTTCAGCCCTGGCGGCCCAGACCCGGCCGGTCGACCGCGCCATCGGCGTGGACACCGGATCCGCCGACGACTCCTACGGCGTCCTCACCCAGGCCCTGGGTGAGGAAGGGGTCGTCAGCCATCCCCGGGGCAAAGGCGGCATGGGTTCCGCCGTCTCTGCTGCGCTGGCATCGCTGTCCCCGTTCAACGGAAACACGGAGGAAGGCAGGACCGAATGGATCTGGCTCCTGCACGATGACGCTGCACCAGCGCCGGAAGCACTCGCTGAACTGCTCGGGGCGGTGGAACGTGCCCCGTCCGTCACTGTTGCCGGCTGCAAGCAACTGGATTGGCATTCGCCGCGGCGGCTGCTGGACGTAGGCCTTTCCACCAGCAGGTGGGCCGAACGCCTCACGCTCATCGACGCCGACGAAATGGACCAGGGCCAGTACGACGGCCGCACCGACACCTTTGCCGTGAACTCCGCAGGCATGCTGGTGCGCCGCGACGTCTGGGAGGGGCTGGGCGGTTTCGACCCAGCCCTGCCGGGCAGCGGCGACGACGTTGATTTCTGCTGGCGCAACCGCCTCGCCGGCCACCGCGTCGTGGTGGTTCCGGCAGCCCGGATGTTCCACGTTGCGCACCGCCCGCAGGCGCTCGGAAATCCCTCCGCGGCACGCAAGGCCCAGGTCCACCTGCGCCTGAAGCACAGCCCGCTGTGGATGGTGCCCGTACACGCGGTCGGTGCCTTGCTGGGAAGCATCTTCAAGCTGGTCCTGAGCATCGTGGTCAAGGATCCCGGCCATGGCATCTCCCAGCTCCTCGCCACCTGCGCGGCCCTGGGCCGGCCGGACGCCGTTGCGAAGGCACGGCGGGCCGCAAAGCGTACACGGCGCATTCGGCGCTCCGTCATCCGCAAACTCCAGACGCCCCGCCGGGAAGTGTGGAGCCATCGCCGGTCCTTGATGGAGGCGCTGGGATCGGACGGCTCCGCCGCCGACCACCTGGTGCAGGACCCGCTGGCGCACCAGCCCACCGGTGATGCATCAGACGATTTTGCCGCCCTCGCCACGAGTAAGCGCGGCTGGGTGGGCAACGGCGCACTGGCCGCCGTCATCATCGCCTCGGTGGCATCGCTCCTTGCCCTGACAGGACTGTTCCGTGCTGCCGCCGTAACCGGGGGAGCCCTGATTCCCGTCTCCGCCGGCCTGGGGGACATCTGGCACAACGCGTCCAGCTGGTGGGTCAGCCTGGGTGCAGGCCTTCCCGGCCACGGCGACCCCTTTGACTATGTCCTCTGGATCATCGGCGTGCTCGGGGCAGGCGACGCCAACCCAGCCATGGCGTGGCTGCTGCTCCTTGGCGCCCCGCTGGCCGGACTCACAGCCTGGTTCGCAGCCGGCGGAGTGACGGTACGCCGCCGCCTCCGCTTCGTCGCCGCCGTGACGTGGGCTGCCGCACCGGCGCTCCAGGCTGCCCTCAACCAGGGACGGGCGGGCGCGCTGATCGCGCACATCATGCTGCCGCTGGTCGTCCTGGGCCTGCTGCGGGCAACCGGATCGGCCGTCGGCCATGGCCGCTTCAACGCCGCATCCGCTCCTGACGTCCGGCCCGACGAACAGCCCCCGGCCAAAGCGGGCATCAACGGCGTGCCCTCATGGACGGCTGCAGCGGCCGCCGGCCTGGCGCTGGCGGTCACCACGGCAGCGGCACCATCCCTGCTGGTCCCGGCTACCGTGGTGATCGTGCTCTGTGGCATCCTGCTGGGCCGGCGCGGCCGGACAGTGTGGTGGGCGCTGTTGCCCAGTGCAGCCTTGTTCATTCCCTTCGCCTTGTCCACCCTGGACCGGCCACGCGCCCTCCTGGCCGATCCCGGTCTGCCCCTCGGCTTTGACGCGGCCCCGCTCTGGCAGCAGCTTCTGGGCCAGCCGCTTGCCTTCGACCCCGCACGGGGCCTCCGCGGGCTCGCCCTGTTCGCAGACGGCTCCGTCCCCTGGGGCCTGTTGCTGGCACTGCTCATCGCGGTGCCGATGCTGTTCCTCGCCATTGTCGGGCTCTTCAGCCCGGGCCGCCGGTCACGGACCGCGAGCTGGTTTTGGCTTGCTGCCGTACTCGCCCTGGCCGCCAGTTGGCTGGCCGGCCACGTGGCCACCGGCCTGAACGCGGGCGTGATGGTGACGCCTTTCACCGGCCCCGCGGTTTCCGCCGCTTCCTTTGCGCTCCTTTCCGCGGCACTCCTTGGGTGTGAACAACTGCTCGCCGCAGCCCAACGGCCAACGGCGAACGGAACCAAACCCAGGACAGCCGCCCGCGCAGCCGTTGCGCTGGGCCTGGTGCTGCTGCTGGCCGGGCCACTGGCTGGAATGGCTGCGTGGTCAGCGCAAAACCTGCTTCGTCCCGCAGCTGCGGCAAATCCCACCGGCACGGCTGTCCGGGAAGCCTCCGCCGCTCCCGGTTCGGCACCTGACGCACCCGGGGGAGCCTTGGGTACTCCGCGGCTGGTGGAAGCCACCGCGGGGCGCTCCCTCCCCGCGACAGCCATCGACCGCGGGACCGGGCCTGAACAGACCCGGACCCTTCTGCTCAGCACCGGCGATGACGGTACCTACAACGCGTCACTGATGCGTGGTTCCGGTACAACGCTGGACAGCCTCTCGGCCATCGCCTCCGCGCGGAACATCATAGGTACGCCGGGCGCGGAGGAGGTGCGTGAGGACGACGACGTCACTGCAGCTGTCCGGCGCGTCGTCGCCACCATGGTTGCGGGCCAGGGCGTTGACCCCCGGGCAGACCTCGAACAGCTGGGTGTCGGATTCGTGGTGCTGCGCTCGGCGGACACCGCCGCCCAACTGACCGCCAGCAGGATGGACGCCGTGCCCGGCCTCGTAGCCGTGGGGCAAACCGATGTCGGGTGGCTGTGGCGTATCAGCCCGCTGAACCAGGCCGTGCTCCAGGCAGCGGAGGTCGCCCACCGTGTGCGCATCGTGGATCCCCGCGGTGCCGCCACGAATCTGGTCGCCTCCGGAACGGTCGACGTCGACGCCGCTGTCCCTGCAGGCCCGGAGGGCAGGCTGGTGGTCCTTGCCGAGCGTGCCGACCCCGGGTGGAGCGCGTGGCTTGACGGCCGAAAGCTGACCGCCACGACGTCCGGCTGGTCCCAGGCCTTTACGCTTCCGGCCTCTGCCGGCCAGCTGACCGTCCGCTACGAAAACCCCTGGACATTCTGGGCGGCTGCCGCCCAGATCACGGTGATAGGCCTGACCGTCATCCTCGCCATCCCCATGCCGGCCCAGCGGCCGCGGACCGGCCTTTCCCGTGACGAGGGCTCCCTGCGTAAGGAACACCAGCATGCATGAGCACACCCCACCGGCCGCTGCCCAAAGTGCGGCCGCTGCGGAATCAACGGGTGCAAACCCGGGCCCGGCTGAAAAGCCGGGCCCTGACTCCGGGAAAGGCAGGGGAAGGAAACCGTCCAGCGGGGGTTCCACCCGCCTGCCGGGCGGCAACACCCGTGCTGCCTCCGTGGCCGGAGTGGCAGCCGGCGTCCTGATCTTCGCGGCAGCGGGAGCGGTAGTGGCCGCAGGGACTGCCGTGCCCGGGCCCGGCTCCAGCCGGGCCGTGCCGGCGGCCCAGGCCGCCGTTCCCGCCGGGGCCAGCGTGGGCGTGTGCCCCGGTCCGGCCCGGCTGCTGGAAGGCACCGACGCCGGCACCGACGCCCAGTTCCGCCCCGAGTCCGCAACGGCAGCAACCAGGGTCAGCGCGGCTGTGCTCAGTGCCGGAGGTGTGCTGCCCGGAAGCCGGCTCGCACGCCTCGACGGAACGGCCGCCGTCGACATTGCCAAAGCTCCCGGCCCAACGCCTGCTGCCGGCACTCCCCAGGAACTCCTTGCCGGGGTGGTGGCCGACCGCACGGTGGACCAGGTTAACGTCCTTCGCGCCGACGCCGTGGCCAACCAGAACGCGTCGGCAGCAGGTGCCATGAAATACACCGCGACCGACGGCGACCTCCAGGGCAGCGCCGCTGCGTCCTGCTCGCAACCCTTGAACGACCAGTGGCTGGCCGGTGCCAGCACCGTGGTTGGCCGCACCTCCGTGCTGGCCCTCACCAACGCCTCCAGCACCCCGGCAACCGTGAGCCTTGAACTGTTCGGTTCAGGCGGCCAGATCCAGGCGCCCGGCAGCCGTGGACTCCTCGTTGCCCCCGGCACCACGCGCAGCGTGGTCCTCGCAGGCCTGGCACCCAACGAGGCACAGCTCAGCGTGCATGTCCGCAGCGCGGGCGGTCCGGTCGCGGCCACCATCCAGCAAAGCGTACTGCGCGGGCTCACACCCGGGGGCGTGGACTTCATCAGCCCAGGCACTGCGCCTGCCCTCCGCCAGGTCATGACCGGCGTGGACATCCAGGACCCCGCCGCGGTTGCTGCCCTGACGGCCCAGGCCGGGTACAAGGACGCCGGGCCTGCCCTGGAGCTGACGGTTCCCGGTGCAGCCGACGCCGTGGTGGAGATCAAACTGTACGGACGCGACGGCCAGCATGCGCTTCCATCCGGCGGCGTGATCACCGCGAAAGCCGGATCGACCACCGAGGTGCCGCTGGCCGGCGTGCCCGCGGGCCAGTACACCGTCGAGGCCTCGTCCGACGTCTCCATCGTCGCCGCCACGCGCATGGGCCGTGGGCTGCAGCCGGGACAGGCGTTGGACGTGGCATGGGCCGCATCCGCGGTCCGGCTCGGGAGCCAGCACGTCATCCCGGTGCCGAAGGGCGGCCTCCGGCAACTGGTGTTCGGGGCGCTGGACGCCAGGGCCACCATCACCTACGCCCCCATCACCGCCGACGGGAAGGTGCGTGCCAACGCCACCGCCGACATTGCCGGCGGGACAACCGCTTCCATTGCCGTCCCGGAACAGGCCGATGGGGCCGACGTTGTGGGGTACGTGGTGTCGGCCTCCGGTGACGCGGCCTACGGGGCGGTGCTGCTGGGGCAGGATGGCCGCAACGACGTCTCAGCCTTGGGCTTCCTGCCGGCTGCTGCGGGCCAGGAGACCGTTCCGGTCAGCCTGGGCTCCTAGCCCAGCCGAAGTCCCGCGACCCCGCCCACGGTACGCCCGCGTCAGTAACGGCGGCGGTAGACCGGGTCCAGCGTCTCAGGTGCCACGCCCAGCATTTCCGCGGTATGTTCGACCACGACGTCGTGGACCAGGTCCTGGAGCTCTTCGACGCTGGAGCAGGCCTGTTCCACCACCCGCCGGTACACCGTAATCATCGGACCCTCACCACCGGCAGCGGGGGTGTAGGCGCCCATGGGTGCGGCCGAGGCGTTGGCAGCCAGCTGTTCGAGGTCCGGGGGGATTTCGTCGACGCCGAACCGGACGCCGTCGAGCGTCTTGCCCCAGATATCGTGCAGCCGCTGGGCGGAGTCCAGCACCATATCGTCGAAGCGGTCGGCGCGGCTGCGGAATCCGGGGTGGGTGGGCAGCATTACCTCGCCCCTGAGCCCACGTCCATGACGGTTCCGGCGCCGCCTGAAGAAGCTTCTCCCGGCAGTCTCCACACCCGGGCCCGTGGGGGCATCCGGGTCAGCCAACCGGACCGAAAAATCTGATTCATGGTTCGATGACTGCATACATTGACTGTAAACCCGGTGGCGCGTTTAGGCGATACATCGCCGCAGCGGCGGGGGCGCGTCGGCCAGCCCGCAATGCGCGGCTTTTGAGCGTCGAAGGGGTAGTCTGTGATGTCGTGGGAGCTATTCGTCAGTGTTCAAGGTCTGCCTGCCGCCAGCCGGCGGTGGCCACCCTGACGTACGTCTACGCAGACTCCACCGCAGTCCTGGGTCCGTTGGCCACCTACGCGGAACCGCACTGCTACGACCTCTGTGAGCAGCACGCTGATTCGCTGACCGTCCCCCGGGGCTGGGAGGTCCTGCGCCTGGCCATGCCCTCCACACCCCAGCAGCCCGGACCCGATGACCTGCTGGCACTGGCGAACGCGGTCCGCGACGCCGCCGCGCTTCCGCCCGAGGCCCAGCCACCCGCCCAGCGCGCCCACCATTCTGCCCTTGAGGCGCCGGCGGGCAGCGAGGGGGTTCGCAGGGGCCACCTGCGGGTCCTGCGCGAACCTTCCTGACCCCCGTCTGGCGGTAGGCTGGATGCTGCACATCTTTTCCGCCACCGGCGCGAGCGCGCCCGCCAGGGAGCATGAACAAATGCCAAAGATCAGTCCCGAGCTGCTGTCCGTCCTGCGATGCCCCGTGACCGGCTCGCCCTTGGTCCAGGAGGGGGACGAACTCGTGGCCACCGCAGCCGGGGAGACGGGGGCCAGGAACCGCTACGCCATCGAGGACGGGATTCCCCTGCTGCTGCCCCCGGAGCTGCTCGCTGCAGCACTCTCGGCAGGTTCGGACCAGCACGATCCCGCCGTGGCACAGCAGTAGCCCACCCGCATCCGCCCGCACAAGAAGAGCCGAACGGGGACTGGACCAGGACCCGGACCAAGCAAAGGACCACCCATGACTTTTGAGTACAAGATCGCCGATATCTCCCTGGCGGAAGCCGGCCGGCACCAGATCCGGCTGGCGGAGCACGAGATGCCCGGCCTGATGTCCCTCCGTGAGGAGTTCGGTGCCAGCCAGCCGCTCAAGGGCGCCCGGATCGCCGGTTCGCTGCACATGACGGTGCAGACCGCGGTGTTGATTGAGACGCTCACTGCCCTTGGCGCAGAGGTCCGCTGGGCCTCCTGCAACATTTTCTCCACCCAGGACGAAGCCGCGGCGGCCGTTGTTGTGGGCAAGGGCACCGTTGAGGATCCCCAGGGCGTCCCGGTCTTCGCCTGGAAGGGTGAAACCCTTGAAGAATACTGGTGGACCGCCGAGCAGATCCTCACCTGGCCCGGTGCCGACACCAACCCTGAGCTTGGCCCCAACATGATCCTCGACGACGGCGGCGACGCCACCATGCTGGTCCACAAGGGTGTCGAATTCGAGGCCGTGGGCAACGTTCCCTCAGCCGACCCTGAGGATTCCGAGGAATACGGCATCTTCCTCGAGGTGCTTCGCCGTTCCCTCGCCGCCGACCCGCAGAAGTGGACCCGGACCGCGGCCACGATCAAGGGCGTCAGCGAGGAAACCACCACCGGCGTGCACCGCCTGTACCAGCTGGCCGACCAGGGCAAGCTGCTCTTCCCCGCCATCAACGTCAACGACTCCGTAACCAAGAGCAAGTTCGACAACAAGTACGGCATCCGCCACTCCCTGCCGGACGGCATCAACCGTGCCACGGACGTCCTCATGGGCGGCAAGGTCGCGGTCGTCTGCGGCTACGGCGACGTCGGCAAGGGGGCGGCGGAAGCGCTGCGCGGCCAGGGTTCGCGCGTCATCGTCACCGAGATCGATCCCATCTGCGCACTGCAGGCCGCCATGGACGGCTATCAGGTGGCCAAGCTGGAATCAGTCCTGGCCCAGGGCGACATCTTCATCACCACCACCGGCAACAAGGACGTCATCCTGGCCGAACACATGGCCGGCATGAAGAACAAGGCCATCGTGGGCAACATCGGCCACTTCGACAACGAGATCGACATCGCCGGCCTCGCCCGCATCCCCGGTGTCAAGAAGGTCGAAATCAAGCCCCAGGTCCACGAATGGGTCTTTGATGAAGGCACCGGCACGGAGCGCTCCATCATCGTTCTCTCCGAGGGCCGGCTGCTGAACCTGGGCAACGCGACCGGGCATCCGTCGTTCGTCATGAGCAACTCGTTCGCCAACCAGACCATCGCGCAGATCGAACTGTGGACGAAGCGGGACCAGAACGAGTACGGGAACCAGGTCTATGTGCTGCCCAAGGTCCTGGATGAGAAGGTGGCGCGGCTGCACCTGGACGCCCTGGGCGTGGAGCTCACGGAACTGACCAAGGAACAGGCAGAGTACCTGGACATCGACGCTGCGGGCCCGTACAAGCCTGAGCACTATCGTTACTGAGCCGTAAGGGCCCGGGCGCAGTTCAGCGCCCGGGCTGTTACGTCCTGCACGTAGGATCGAAATCATGGAGCCTGATGTAAAGCCCCGCCGCCGGGGGACTGCCACGAAAATCCTCGCCGTCGCCGCCGTCTGTGTCCTGGCGGCCGTGGGCGGGGTTTTCGCCGCCGTCGCTCCTGACCTTGCCGGCGGACCGCTTGAATCGGAGGCAGGCTCCGCACTGCGGACCTCACCGGGCATCGCCTTGCCCGTAGTGCCGCCGGTGGCCCTGGACGCGGCCCCGGCCAACGGTGCCAAACAGGTCAATCCTGCCGCTCCCGTTTCACTCAAGGTGGCCAACGGAACCATCCAGCGCGTCACCCTGGCCAGCACCGCCGGCAAAACCGTCGACGGCAGTATCGATCCCAGCGGGACGGCGTGGTCTGCCACCGCCCCCCTGGACTTCAATACCGAGTACAGCTACACATACGTGGTCAAGGATTCTGCAGGACGCGAGACCAGCACCACCCAGTCCTTCAACACCGTGTCCAGCTCGCACGAGGCCGACGCCGCCGTGTACCCGCTCAACGGCATGAAAGTGGGTGTTGGGCAGCCGCTCCAGATCATCTTCAGCGAACCGGTCACCAACCGGGCCGCCGTCGAAAAGGCCATCAAGATCACCACCACGGCCGGACAGACGGGGGCGTTCCACTGGTACAGCGACACCATGGTCCGGTACCGCCCGGAAAACTTCTGGGCAGCGAACTCCACCGTGACCATGGACATGCAGCTCTTCGGCGTCGATTTGGGCAACGGCCAGATCGCCAATTTCAACAAGAAAGTCAATGTCTCCATCGGAGACAAGAAGGTGGCCATCGCTGACGCCACGGCACACACATTCACCCTGAGCGTCAATGACCAGCCGGTCAAGACGCTGCCCGTCAGCATGGGCGACAAGCGCTTCCCCTCCGCCAAGGGATACGCGGTGCTGATGGAGAAGAACCGTTTTGACCACTTCAGGGCGGCGAGCATCGGGCTGAAGCCCGATGACCCCGCCTACTACGGTGAAGCCGACGTCGAATACACCATCCGCCTCACCCTCAGCGGCGCCTACATCCACCAGGCCCTGGAGTCCGCGTTTCCGTACATCGGAAACGCCAACGTCTCCCACGGCTGCATCGGATTCCTGCCCGACGGCGCGGCGTGGGTGTTCGACAACATGGGAACCGGTGACGTGGTCCAGATCATCAACACCGAAGGCGACTACGCGGCGAACACCGACGGGTTCGGCGACTGGAACATTCCCTGGAGCGAGTACGACAACTGATTCAGTCGCTGAAGGGCAGGCGCTGGAGACGGCGCCCCGTTTCCGTGTTCCGCCGGCGTAACTGCGACAACCTGGCATACTCCCGGTTCCTCCGCTCAGCGACGACGGCGGCCAGGAAGTCATCGGACCCGGTCCCGGGCGGCGGGGCCGGGGCCACGTGGGCGGACAGCTCGGCTGCAATGGATTGCGCCATGCCGGCCCGGGAAAAAGGAACCATCCTGCCTGCCTGGCGGATGAACTGGGCCGCCCTGCGGGCGGTGGCGTCGGGGATACGGCCGATGTCCGCCGTTGCCGCCCATGCCTGCAGGTGGGGCGGGACGAACACGTGGACGGCCTCCTCGGCCGGCACCCGGCTGCGCACCGAATACGTGCCGGCGAGGAGGTCCCCGAGCCGCCTCGACTTGTCATTGAAGAGCGCCACGGCGAAGGCAAGGCCGCCGAACGTCAGGTAGATCTCCAGGAATCCGGTCAGCCCGCGGATCACGGCGTGCCGGAACCGGATGGCACCGCCGTCGTCGCGGACCACCCTCAGGCCCGTGGCCAGCTTCCCCAGGGAGCGGCCCCGGCTCACTGTTTCCACGGCAACAGGCACGACAACCAGGCTGAAGACCACGGCAGCCAGGCCCAGGGCGCGGGCGGCGGCGGGATCCAGACCCGCGCCGGCGGCGGACAAGCCAACCATGAGCAGGATCAGCAGCACCACGTGGACGACGACGTCGATGGCAAGGCCCAGGGCCCGCGCGGCAAAGCTCGCGGGCCGGAGCTCCAGGACTACGGCCTCGCCGGTGATGATCGGGCTCACACTGCGTCCCTGCCCTTCGGAGCTGCTGTGTGTGGATGGACGGATGGTGTTCGGTCAAAGTCTACTGCCGGGCGTTAGGCTGTAGCCGTGGACATGGATGCCTTTGCCGCCGTCAACGCGGACAAATGGGCGCGGCTGCAGGAACTCGCCGGTAAGGGCAGGCTCAGCGGCGCCGAGGCCGACGAATTGCTGGCGCTCTACCAGTCAACCTCCGGCCACCTGTCCCTGGTCCGTTCCATGGCGCCCGAAAGCGGGCTGTCCGCCTCCCTGTCAGCAACGCTGGCACTGGCCAGGACCCGTTTCACCGGCGCGCGTTCGAACGCCATGGCCGACCTGGCGAGGTTCTTTGTGGCGGCACTGCCGGCCGCGCTGTACCGCCTGGCCTGGCTTACCGTTGCCTGCGGAACAGCCTTCGTGATCATTGCTGCAGCGTACGCGGCCTGGATCGGAACGTCCCCCGAGGCGCTCCGTGCGGTGGCCTCCGAGGCCGCCGCCGCCCAGTACGTCGACCAGGATTTCATCAACTACTACTCGGAAAATCCGGCCGCGTCCTTTGCCGGTGCCGTGTGGACCAACAACGCCTGGATCTGCGCCCAGGCGGTGGCTTTGGGGATCACCGGGGTCTGGGTCCCCATGATCCTCTTCAGCAATGCCCAGGGCGTGGGCGTCGCCGCCGGGATATTCGCGTCAGCCGGAAAGTCGGACGTGTTCTACAGCTACATCCTGCCGCACGGCCTGATGGAACTGACCGCCGTCTTTGTGGCCTGTGCCGCCGGCCTGCGGATCTTCTGGGCCATGGTGGCGCCGGGCCCCCGGACCAGGGGCCGCGCGGTGGCGGAGGAAGGCCGGTCATTGATCACCGTGGCCCTCGGGCTGGTCCTGGTGCTGTTTGTCTCCGGCCTGGTGGAAGGCTTCGTCACTCCCAGCCCGCTTCCTGCCTGGGCCAAGATCGGAATCGGCGCGGCTGTGCTTGCCGCATATTGGCTGTACGTCCTCTTCCTCGGCAGGCGTGCCTTCCTCTCCGGTGAACGCGGGGACCTTCGCCGCGAAGATGCAGGCTACACGGAAATCGCTGCCTGAATCGTTGTAATCCAGCCGGGGTGGTTCCTCGCCCGGTGCAAGTCCCGGACGGTAGGCTCGACAGGAGAATGAATCGCGCCGGCACTGGGACCGGTGCGGAACCCAACGGAAGTGACGCTGCTGTGAATGACGAAACACCGGCCCGCGCCAAAAGCGCCGTGCCGCAGCCGGAGCCGTTCCTGGACACATCCGGGGATTCCGACGAGCCCGCGTTCTCCTGGCTGACGCCCGCCGGCGGGGATAGCCCAGGCACGGAAAAAGCCGCCGATGGGAAGCGGCTCCGGAGCGGTCCTGCGGGGAACGGCGTCCCGGCTGAAGCCGAAGAACCTGCGCCAGCCACCGCCGGAACTGACGGCGACGCGAAGGGTGCCCCCGCAGCTGAGGCGGAAGCCGGCAACGCCGTGCAGCCGGAAAGCCGGGCCGGCCGGAAGGCGGCGGAAGCCGCCATCGGATCCTCCGCCGTCGACAGTCCCGCATCCTCCACCGCGGGCCGTCCTGCAGACGGCTCTCCGTCTGCCGCCGCTTCCACCGGGCTTCCGGGCGGTGCCGGTTCACCGGTCTTCAAGGAATCCCTTCCCACATCTGCGCTGCATGTCCGCCCGCCCGAGGAGGAAGTGGCGCGCCGCAACGCCCAGCGGGAAAGCGCCGCGAACGCCAAACCGGCGGCGCCGCGCGTTATGCAGGTCCTGCTGGCCATCATGTACCCCGTGATCCTTCTGGTCCTGGCCGTCCGGGCCGTGACCAGCCCGCTGTTCCTCTGGGTCGAGTACAACCGCCCGGGCTTCCCTGGTGACGGCTACGGCTTCAGCACCGACGACAGGATGACCTACGGCTCCTACGCCGTGGACTACCTCAGCAACTGGGCCGGCCCCCGCTACCTCGGCGACCTGGTGCACCGGGGAGGCGAGAAACTGTTCAAGGACGGCGAAGTCAGCCACATGGCGGACGTCAAGGCGGTCATCCTGTCCACGTTTAGTGCCGGGACGCTTCTGCTCCTCCTTGCACTGATCGCCATCCTGTACCTGCGCAAGCGCAGCCCCGGCGGCGTCCGGCGCGGCCTTTTCGCCGGTTCCATCATCATGCTGGTCCTGATCCTGGGCCTTGGCACCCTCGCCGCGCTGGGCTGGCAGCAGTTCTTCACCGAATTCCACCGGGTCTTCTTTGCCGAAGGGTCATGGACCTTCAGCCTGGACGACACGTTGATCAGGCTGTTCCCCAGCCAGTTCTGGATAGATGCCGGCATCGCCATCGCCGGGTTGGTGCTCCTGGCCTCCATCGTGACGCTGGTCTTTACCTGGCCCACACGCCGCCGTCGCGGCGTCGCGCCTGAGGTGAAGCCCGCCAAGGCCGACACAGTGGATCAGCCGTAAAGTTCGGCGATCTCCGCCTGGAACTCCTTTACGACGTCGGACCGCTTCAGTTTCAGGGAAGGCGTCAGGTGACCGGACTCCACGGTGAACTCGGCGGCCAGGAGCTTGAAACTCCGGATCGACTCGGCCTTGGACACCGTCTGGTTGGCCAGGTCCACGGCCTCCTGCAGCGCCGCCAGGACCTGGGGGTCGTCCATCGCTTCGCTGAGGGGCACCGGCGGCAGGCCCCGCTCCGAGCGCCAGTTGGCCACGCCTTCCGGATCCAGGGTCAGCAGCGCTGACACGAAGGGCTTGCCGTCGCCCACCACCACGGCGTGGGCCACCAGCTGGTGGGCGCGGATTTTCTCCTCCAGTGGCCCCGGTGCCACGTTCTTGCCGCCGGCGGTCACCAGGAGGTCCTTCTTCCGGCCCGTGACCGTCAGGAAGCCGTCCTTGTCCAGCTCGCCCAGGTCGCCCGTCCGGAAGAAGCCGTCCACGAAGGCCTCCGCCTGGGCGGCAGGGTTACGGTGGTAGCCCCTGAAGACGCCGATTCCCTTGACCAGGATTTCGCCGTCCTCCGCGACCCGGATGGTGGTGCCCGGGACAGGTATGCCCACCGTTCCCACTTTGGTGCGTGACGGTGTGTTGGCCGTGCACGGTGCCGTCGTTTCGGTCAGCCCGTAACCCTCGAGGACGGGAATGCCGGCGCCGCGGAAGAAATGCGCGTCCTCGGAGGCAAGGGGACTGGCCCCGGAAACGGTGTACCCCACCTCGCCGCCGAGCGCCTGGCGCAGCCGCGGATAGACCAACCGGTCATAGACCCCATGCCGCATCCGGCTGAACAGGCCCGGGCCCGGGCCTTCTCCGCGGCTTTGCCGGTCCTGTTCCCGCGAGTAGTCGATGGCGGCTGCTGCTGCAGCCTCGAAGAGCCTGCCCTTGCCTGCCACAGCTGCCTTGTGCGCCGCCGTTGCCCTGACTTTCTCAAAGATGCGCGGCACCACCAGCAGGAACGTCGGGCGGAACGTCCCCAGGTCCTCGAGCAGCTGCGCGGCCCCGGGCGTATGGCCGAGCGTTGCACCGGCGGCCATGCACACCACCTGGACAGCCCGGGCCAGCACGTGGGCAAGGGGCAGGAACATCAAGGTGCGGGACGGGCCCTCCTGCAGTATCTCGGGCAGGAACGCCACGATGTTCTTGGCCACCAGGGCAAAGTTCCCATGGGTGATCTCACAGCCCTTCGGCTTGCCCGTGGTGCCGGAGGTGTAGACAAGCGAGGCGAGGTCGCCCAGGCCGGCGCGGCTGCGCTGGCGCTCCAACTCCGCGTCGCTGACCCCGGCGCCCGCAGCGGCGAGGCTGGCAAGGTCCGGGGCCTCGCCGTCGTAATCCATCCGCACCACGTTGACCAGGCGGTCGCTGAGCTCGGCGGAGCCGGCGACGACGTTGGTGACCAGCTGCACTGTTGCCCGGTCGCCGGCGAAGACGCGGCGCACTCCAGCGTCAAGGAGGATCCACTCCATCTGGCTGGGGGAGGACGTTTCGTAGATGGGTACCGTGACGCCGCCGGCGAACCAGATGGCGAAGTCCACCAGGGTCCACTCGTAGGAGGTGGGGGACATAACGGCCACTGTGTCACCGGGCTCCAGGCCGCCGGCGATGAGCCCCTTGGCAAGCGCGCTGACGTCCTGGAGGAATTTTTGCACGGGCACGTCCACCCAGCCGTTGGGCCCCTTCCGCCGGTACAGGGCGCGGGTTGGGTTGGCGGCGTGCTGCTCCAGCAGCAGGTCAGTCACGTTGCTGTTGGCGTCCAGCTCCACCAGCAGTTCCGTGCTCGCTTCTCTCACAACAGGTCTCCGTTTCCGCTGCCACGCCGCGGCAGCGGCTCCTTCAGGTATCTGTTGCCATCCTGCCCTAGATCCAGGACGGCATCCACATCCGGACTTTCCAGTCGACGTAGGGGATCACTTCGGCGGTCCAGATCGGGTAGAAAAACGCCGACAAAAGGGCGGCCGCGGCCAGGAACAGGACCACCAGGTACAGTCCCGAGCGCCGGCGCCAGGGCGGGTCGCCGGCCCTGCCCAGGACCAGCCCCAGGCAATACACCAGGGCCAGCACCAGGAACGGCTCGAAAGACACCGCGTAGAAGTAGAACATGGTCCGTTCCGGGTACATGAACCACGGCAGGTAGCCGGCGGCGACGCCCGCCAGCACAGCCCCGGCACGCCAGTCCCGCCGTCCCACCCACCAGAACAGCAGGACCACCAGCGCAATGGCGGCCGCCCACCAGATCAGCGGGTTCCCCACGGACAGGATGGCCGAGGTGCACTTTTCCACTGCACAGCCCGGGGTGCCCTGCTGCGGGGATTCGTAGAAGAACGACGTGGGCCGGCCCATCACCAGCCAACTCCATGCGCTGGCCTGGTAGGGGTGCTCCGAACTGAGGCCCTGGTGGAACTTGTACGCTTCCAGGTGGTAGTGGGCCAGGGACCGGACGGAATCGGGAAGCCATCCCCATTCCGCGGAGGGGTTGCTTTCGGCCCAATGGCGGTAGTAGGCGTCGTCCGACAGGAACCAGCCGGTCCAGGTGGCGGAATAGACCATCCCCGCCACCGGGACCATGCTGAGGAACGCGGGGATGCCGTCGCGGATAATGCCGCCGCTGATCCAGCCCTGGATCCCTGCCACCCGGCGCGCGTTGAGGTCCCACAGCACGGTGAGGAGGCCGAATGCGGCGAGGAAGAACAGGCCGGACCATTTGGTTCCCACGGCCAGGCCCAGGCAGACGCCCGCAGCCACCCGCCACCACCGCAGGCCCAACCACGGGCCGGCCAGCAGCGCGCCGGCCGGCGGTTGCCCGCCGTTGGCCGCCGCGGCGTGCGCCAAGCGGGCGGCCAGCCGCCGCCGCCCGTCGTCGCGGTCCATCAGGAGTGCGCCGAAGGCGGCAAGGATCCAGAACGTGAGGAAGATGTCCAGCAGCGATGTCCGGGACATCACCAGGTGGTGGCCGTCGATGGCCAGGAGCAGGCCGGCGGCGCCGGCCAGCGGCAGGGAACGGAACAGTTTCAGGGCGATCAGCGCGACCAGGAGAACGGTAAGGGTGCCGGTGAGCGCCGCCGCGAAGCGCCAGCCAAATGGATTTTCGGGCCCGAAAAGCCACATGCCCGCCGCGATCATCCATTTGCCCACCGGCGGGTGGACCACGTATTCGGGAGTGGTCAGCAGGACGTCGGGATTGCCGGCATTGAAGGCATCATTCGCTTTGTCCGGCCAACTGCGTTCATAGCCGCTGATCAGGTACGAATAGGCATCCTTGACGTAGTACGTCTCGTCGAATACGAGCTTGTGCGGCACCTCGAGGCGGATGAACCGCAGGAGACCCCCGGCCACTGCCGTCAGGACGGGGACCAGGATGAACCAGAGCCTAAGCGACGGCGGATAGTCCCGCCACGCGGGGCCGGGACCGATGAGCCGTGCACGCAGGGCCTCGAACGTGAAGGCCTCATCCGGCCGGCTGATCCAGGGCCGCGCGGGCCGCGTCGAGGTCTGCGTCACGAGCCCCATGCTACCTTTTGCGGCTGGAAGAGCAGGCCGCAGTAGGCTTGGGAGGTGGATCCGAACCCCAACACCCTTTCCGAAGCCGGCCCGTCGACCGCGGGGAGGATCGTCCTGGCCGCCACACCCATCGGCAACACCGGTGACGCCTCCGCCAGGCTGGTGGAACTGCTCGGCACAGCCGACATCGTTGCCGCGGAGGACACCCGCCGCCTCCACCGCCTGGTCCAAAGCCTCGGAGTTGCCGTCACAGGGCGCGTCATCAGCTACCACGAGCACAACGAGGCCACCAGGACTGCGGAACTCCTGGACCAGGTGCGGGCGGGCAGCACCCTCCTCATGGTGACCGATGCCGGGATGCCGGCGGTGTCCGACCCCGGATTCCGGCTCGTTGAAGGCGCCATCGCGGCGGGCCTTCCCGTCACGGCGGTTCCCGGTCCCTCCGCCGTCCTGACGGCACTCGCGCTCTCCGGCCTGCCCACGGACCGGTTCTGCTTCGAGGGGTTCCTGCCCCGCAAGGCCGGTGAGCGGGCTTCCAGGCTGGCGGACCTGGCGGCGGAGCGCCGCACCATGGTGTTCTTCGAGGCGCCGCACCGGCTGGAGGCCATGCTGCGGGCCCTCCGGGAGAAATTCGGACCGGACCGCCCCATCGCCGTATGCCGGGAACTGACCAAGACCTACGAGGAAGTCATCCGCGGCACCGTGGACGAACTCCTCCAGTGGGCGGAGGGCACGGAGGTGCGCGGCGAGATCGCCGTGGTGGCCGGGGGCGCCCCCGAGCAGGCTCCCGGCACCCCGGAGGACCACGTGGCGGCAGTCAATGAGCTGGTGGCACAGGGCATCCGGTTGAAGGAAGCCGTCGCCGCCGTCGCGGAGGATGCCCGGGTGAGCAAGCGGGAGCTGTACTCTGCGGTCCTGGCCGCCCGTTAGCAGGTTGGCGCACCGCTTTCCAGCCCTGTGCAGCTGCACAGCAAAGCGGTGATTCCGCAGTGCGCGCGGGCGTAGACCGGGGGAGTGCCCGGCAGTAGTCTGGCTGTTAATCAGCCCCATGATCCCGGTCACTCCGGCCGCGGCAACGGGCTGCCACAACCCTACTGACGAGGGAGTCATTGTGACTGTCACTGCACAGCCGGCCGTAACCGCCGAACGTGAAACCAGGCTTTTGGCCTCTGTTCCCACCGGACTGCTGATCAATGGTGAGTGGCGGGAGGCCGCTTCAGGCAAGACGTTCGACGTCGAGGATCCCGCCACCGGGAAGGTGCTGCTGAGCATTGCCGACGCCGGCCCCGAGGATGGTGCCGCGGCCCTGGACGCCGCCGCAGCGGCCCAGGAATCCTGGGCGAAGGTGCCGCCGCGGGAACGCGGCGAGATCCTGCGCCGGGCCTTCGACCTGGTGACTGAACGGGCCGAGGACTTCGCCCTGCTGATGACCCTGGAAATGGGCAAGCCGCTGGCCGAGGCCCGCGGAGAAGTGACCTACGGTGCCGAGTTCCTGCGCTGGTTCTCCGAGGAAGCCGTGCGGGCCTTCGGCCGCTACTCCGTCTCCCCGGACGGCAAGTCCCGCCTCCTGGTGACCAAGAAGCCGGTGGGCCCTTGCCTGCTGATCACCCCGTGGAACTTCCCGCTGGCGATGGCTACCCGCAAGATCGCCCCCGCCGTCGCAGCGGGCTGCACCATGGTGCTGAAGTCGGCAAACCTGACGCCCCTGACGTCCCAGCTGTTTGCTGCCGTGATGCAGGAGGCCGGGCTCCCCGCCGGTGTCCTCAACGTCATCCCCACCTCCACCGCGGGTGCCACCACAGGGCCGCTGATCAAGGATTCGCGCCTGCGTAAGTTGTCCTTCACGGGTTCCACCGAGGTGGGACGGCGCTTGCTCGCCGATGCCTCTGAGACTGTGCTGCGCACCTCGATGGAACTGGGTGGCAACGCCCCCTTCCTGGTCTTCGAGGACGCCGACCTGGACGCTGCCGTCACCGGCGCCATGGCCGCCAAGCTGCGGAACATGGGCGAGGCCTGCACTGCGGCCAACCGCTTCATCGTGCACGAATCCGTCGCCGCCGAATTCGCGGAGAAATTCGCCGCGAAGATGAAGGACATGACCACCGCCCGCGGCACCGAGCCTGAGTCGAAGGTGGGCCCGCTGATCGACGCCAAGAGCCGGGACAAGGTCCACGAACTGGTCTCCGACGCCGTGGCATCCGGCGCCAAGGCCGTAGTTGGCGGCGGCCCCGTGGAGGGACCGGGCTACTTCTACCAGCCCACCATCCTTTCCGGCGTCTCGGAAGGGACCCGCATCCTCTCCGAGGAAATCTTCGGCCCCGTTGCCCCGATCATCACCTTCAGCACCGAGGACGACGCCGTACGCCTAGCCAACAACACCGAATACGGCCTGGTGGCCTATGTCTTCACCAAGGACATCAACCGCGGCATCCGGATGGGCGAGCGCCTGGAAACCGGCATGCTCGGCCTGAACGCCGGCGTCATCTCCAACGCTGCCGCTCCCTTCGGCGGCGTGAAGCAGTCCGGCCTGGGACGCGAAGGCGGCCTTGAAGGCATCGAGGAATACCTTTACACGCAGTACATCGGCATCGCCGACCCCTACGCCGGCTAGTACCGGCGGTCTCCAAACGGACAGCAACCCACACGTGCCGGCCGGGCTTCCCCGGCCGGCACGTGTGGGTTTAATGCCCCGCCGCCCTGCGGCCGCCGTCGTGCCTTCGTTGCGGTAGGCGCGGCCGGAAGCGCGCAGCGATGTTCGTGGCCTTCCGGATTCCCGTGCGGGCCGCCCTGAACGGAAGCCTGACCAGCATTCCAAGCCGGCGCGTCACGGACGGCGGAAGCCAGGCTGCCGCCAACCGCCGGGGAAGGGTGGCATTTGCCTGGAGGGAGGCTTCCACTGCCGCGATTCCCGGCGCAAAGTCCTGTCCGGGCCTGCCGGATGGGCGTGCAGTGCCCGCGGTATGCCCGTTTACGGGCCGGCCGTACCTGTACTGCTCGAAGGCCGCGGTCAGGGTGATAACGGCTTCATGCGCCTCACGGTCCATGCCTCCGGCCTCGCCGAGCAGCTGGCCCCTGAACCGGGCCGAGTAGGCCCGCGGGGTTTCGCTGTCTCCGGCCGGTACTCCATAGTCCGTGCCAAGGTCCCTCAACTCGCTCCACGCCAGCGGGACGGACTGGTCCGGACGCCGCGGGCGCAGCCGGCGCGACCGGATGCCCGCGCGGGCCAGGTGCGGGGCAGCCGCCAGCAGCACCAGCCCTGCTGCCCCGGCGCCGCCAAGAATCCAGGGCATGAACTGGGCGCCGTCGCTGCTGCTGCCGCTGCCGGCACCGGGAACTGCCGGTGCGGTGGCACTGGGGGACGCACTGGGAACCGGGGCGGCATCGGGGATGAGGCCGTCATTGTTGCCCAGGGAATCGGGAACGGACTGGACGGATGCCTCGGTAGCGTAGTCCGGGACCACACCCCGTGACGGGGTTGGCTCGAAGGGCACCCAGCCCAGCCCCTGGAAATACAATTCCGGCCACGCGTGGGCATCACGGGCATCTGCCTCGTACTCCGGCAGGGCCCCTTGGCCGAAGACCGTAACGGTGGCCCCCGTCAGCCTGCCCGGGGCATATCCTACGGCGATCCTGCTCGGGATTCCCTCCAGCCTGGCCATCACCGCCATGGCCGAGGCGTAATGGATGCAGTAGCCGCTCTTCTGCTGCAGGAAGTCGGCCAGGACAGAGAGCCCGTTTCCGTCGTAGCCGCCCTGCACCGGCGACTGCAGGGAGTACGTAAACTCGGAAGAACGCAGGTACTTCTGGATGGCCATGGCCTTTTGGTACGGCGTGCCGGTCCCGGCCACGGTCTGGGCTGTATTTTTGACGATGTCCGGGACGTTGCCCGGGACCCTGGTGAAGACGTCCGGGATGCCCCGCACGGGTGCAGAGGACTGGGCCAGCAGCGCCGCGGTTAGTTTGGGCACCGCCGAGGTCACCGTGTACTCCTGCCGCCGGGTGGTGGTGTCGGTGCCTTTGATGCTCAGCGTGGCGGGATCGAAGGTCCATTGTCCGCCGAGTCCACGCACTGTCTCGGGTGCATAGGGGACAGGCAGGTAGGGGCTGGTGAAGGATCCGGCGTCGATGGCCGTGACCAGCCGCACCTGCTCGTCGGTCAGGACGGCGTAGCCCGGATCGATCCGCCCGTCCAGGGGAATGCGCGATGCTGCCCGGTCATCCGGTCCCCATGAGTCGCCGTCGAAACTGTCCACCGTCACCGAGCGCAGGTAGAGGGGCGCCGGGGACGTGGTGGCGTAGGTGATCCGGCCGCTCCCGTCAGGGGTGCGGAGGCTGTTGCCGAGGGTGATCATGGGATTCAGGCCAGTGGTGGTGCCCCACGGATTGATCCGTGATCCCTGCGGGAAGGTGCCATGGTCAAAGCCGGGGATAGCCAGCGGCAGCACCAGGGTGGCAGCCAGGGCCAACGCACCGGTCAGTGCGGCACGGCGGAGCAGCCCGGGGCTCCGGGCGGAGCCGCCCTGGAGCCTGCCATCGGGGGCAAACCATTGGCTGCAGGCGAGGATCAGAAGGTATCCGCCCGCGGTGGCCACGAAGCTCAGGACGCCAGCGCTCTGCGGCTTGATCATGGCCGGAACCACCAGCAGCGCCAGCAGGCCCGTACCGGCGGCGGCCGGCATGGCAAGGGGAACCGCCAGTGCATCAACCAGGATGACGGCCAGGCCAAGCACGGCGCAGACCACCATGACGATGCCGGCATTGGGTGCCACCGGGGCAGTTTCCCCGAGCACGGTTTCACTTGCCCGCCTGATCAGGCGGTCCAGGTCTGCGAAAGTGGAACCGGTGGGGAAGACCCAAAGGAAACTTGAACTGCGGAAGAAGGTGAGCGTCAGCACGCCGCCAAGTGCAAGGAATCCGGCCGCCGTGACCAGCAGGGGATGGGCCCGGACGGACCGGAGGGCCGCCAGGGTGAACGCCACCACCAGTACTGTGGTCAACGCCGGCCAGTACCAGTTCCAGCCGCGCAGAACGCCATTCAGGGACAGTGCCGCCCCGCAGACGGCCACGGCGATGGCTGCCGCCATGGCCCACGGGTAGGCTCCCCACCGCAGGCGGCCCGAGTCAGGCTCCGGCGGCAGCGGCGTGTGTTGCCCGGCGTCGGCAGGCCGCGCCGGTGCCATCGTCATGTCGCCACCCCCGCACCGCGCCGGACCTCGGAGGCGGGCGACGCCGGCAGGGCGGGCTCCTGGTCGAACTGGACCCACGCGGCAGCAGGAGGCGTCCGCGGCGCCACCGCCACAGCCCGCCAGCCGCCCTGGTGAAGGACGGCCAGGACGTCCCGCGACTCTGCCGGCCGTTCCACCACCACCATGGCGAAGGCGTTGGTGCCATAGGCCGCCGCCGGCGCCAGGGCCAGGGCCTCTTCGGCGGTAATGCGGCCCAGGACCGCGATGATGGGACCCCGCATCCGGTGCGCCGACAGTTTGTCCATCAGGCGGTCATCGAAAGCCGGGGGCCCCGGTTCGCTGTCTGCGGACGTGCGGCCTGCCGGCTCCCCGCGCCGCCCGGCATCCCTGGCCGTCGCTTCCCGGGCCATGCCGCCGCGGTGTTGGTGGGACGCACCGGAAAGGTGGATGGCCGCCAGGCTCTCGGCGATGGACTGCAGGCCCGCCGTCCCGCTGTACTCCTCCGCTGACGGTTCGGGGGAAGAAGGCGAATGCAGGAACGCGGGATCCCCGCCGGTGTCCAGCAGCCGAAGGCTGTAACTGCGTTCGGCGAGGTGCGCGCTGATGGACATGGCGGCAACAACGGACCATTCGAAGGTGTCGCTGGTGGCCCGGGCATGCCCGTCCTGGCCGGCCAGGCCCGGCATGGCGGTACCGGGGCTGCCGGCGAACGCACCCGACCGGTGGTCCAGGATGAGGGTTGCCTCCGGAGTGGTGACGGATTCCTCCTGCCGGACCATCAGCTCCCCGTGCCTCGCCGTGGCGGGCCAGTGGACCCTGCGCATCGGGTCTCCGTGGCGGTACTCCCGGGTCATGACGTCGTCATCGCTCGGGTTGGCGCGGACGCGGGTGGCGGTGACGCCGTCGCTGCCGCGGGCTCCGGCCAGGGCCGTGGCAGGAAGGACGACGGCGGCAGGCGTCACGGTGAGGACGTCGCCGTCGTCAATTGCCTGGCGGTGCAGCGAAAGGCCGAAGGGGTCCGTGAACTCGGCCGTCACCGGGCCGATCCGGAACTGGCCGCGGTGCCTGGACGTGAGGTGGTACTCGTAGCGGCTTGTGCCGCCGGAGGCGGAGCGGGATGGGAACCGGAAGGACGGTGCCTGGCCGAACTGGGCGGGCAGACGCTCCTCCATCGCAACCCGCCCGCTGCCGGGGTCCGTCCTGGCCACAGCAAGGTGCACCGTGGCAGGAGCCGACGTTTCAACGGGGGAGGGGTCGAATTCCCGGTACACCCGGAACCGGGGCTTGACCAGCCGGACCCCGGCAAGGGAAACCACCGGCAGGACCAGCAGCAGCAGCGCCAGCGTCAGCAGGTCCCGGCGCCCCATGACCTGTGCGGCGGCAAGGGCGAAGGCCCCGGCGGCAAGCATGCCCCAGCCGCGCCTGGTGAACAGGTGCCGCGGAAGCTTGTCCAGCAGGGCCATGGTTGGCCTAGCGGTTCCTGCTGCCAGCCGCGGCCGCAGCCCGCCCGGCTTGCCCGGGCTGGCCCTGCGGCACGGGCAGCCGGGACAGGATGCCCCGCAGGACGCTGTGCGGGGTTTCGCCGGACCCCGCTGCCTTGCGGTCCAGGATGACACGGTGTGCCAGGACGGATTCGGCCACATCGCCCACGTCATCAGGCAGGACAAAGTCCCGGCCGTCCAGTGCCGCCGTGGCCTTGGCGGCCCGCAACAGCTGCAGCATGGAGCGGGGGCTCGCGCCCAGCCGCAGCAGCGGACTTTCCCGGGTGGCCCTGCCCACCGACACGGTGTACTCCTTGACGGCTTCGGAGACAAAGACCTGCTGGACGGTGGTGATCATGGCCGCCACGTCGGCTGCGGTGACCACGGCCGAGACCTTTGCCAGCGGCGAGACGGCCTGATGGGTCTCCAGCATCTCGATCTCGGCGTCCTTGTCCGGGTAGCCCATCGAGATACGGGCCATGAAACGGTCCCGTTGTGCCTCCGGCAGGGGATACGTTCCCTCCATCTCAATGGGATTCTGGGTGGCCACCACCATGAATGGTTCATCCAGCTTGTAGGACGTGCCGTCCACCGTGACCTGGTGCTCCTCCATGCACTCGAGGAGGGCGGACTGGGTCTTGGCCGATGCCCGGTTGATTTCGTCGCCGATGACGATGTTGGCGAACACCGCCCCCGGCCGGAATTCGAAAAGCCTGGAGGCCTGGTTGTAGATCGATACCCCGGTGACGTCGGACGGCAGCAGGTCGGGGGTGAACTGGATGCGGTTGACGGTGCAGTCGATGGTGCGGGCCAGGGTCTTGGCCAACAGCGTTTTACCGACGCCGGGCACGTCCTCCACCAGGAGGTGCCCCTGCGCGAGGAGCACCGTCAGCGCAAGCTTGGCAGCATCGGACTTGCCGTCGATCACGGTGTTGACCGTGGTGAGGATGCGCTGGGCTGCCGCGTGGAAGGATGCCGCGTCCATGGCCGGCGTCCGGTGCCCGTTCAGGTGGCTGACGGAATCTGCGCCACCGGCCAGGTTGAGGTTCGGTGCGCCTGCGGTGTTGGCAATGCGTCGGTGGGGTTCCATCGGCAACCTTTCAGCCCGGGTTTCACCTGGACGGGACAGCAGGCCTGCCTTCGCCCCTCGGTGGGCGTGCGCGTGTGTTCGTTCCAGACTACTAACACAACTGCCATGCCTGACAGAGAGTTCCGGCAAATATGTGGCTGCCTGTGGCCGATAGGCTGGGTGGATGTGCGATTCGTCGATCCCAGCTGCCTACCGGCTCCCTGCCGAAGACGGAACTCCCGGCTCCGAGCCGGGCCGCCGCAAGGATTTCCCGCCCGCTCCGGAGCCCCTGCCCGTGCCCGTCATGGACAACCACACCCACCTGGACTTTCCGGAAGGCAACGGACCGGTAGGAATCACGGCTGCCCTGGACGCGGCAGCCGCCGTGGGCGTCCAAGGTGCAGTGCAGGTGGGCTGCGACCTGGAATCCTCACGCTTCACCGTGGAGGCGGTGGACCGCGATCGACGGCTCCTCGGGGCCGTGGCGCTCCACCCCAATGATGCACCGCACTATGCGGCCCGGGGCGAACTTGAGGACGCGCTTGCCGAGATCGAACGCCTGGCAACGCATCCCCGGATCCGGGCCATCGGCGAGACCGGCCTGGACTTCTTCCGGACCGAAGGCGAGGGACTGCGCCACCAGGAATACTCCTTCCGGCGCCATATCGACATCGCCAAGCGCCTGGACCTCACCCTGCAGATCCATGACCGGGACGCGCACAGCGACGTGGTGCGGGTGCTGCGCGAAGAAGGGGCGCCGGAAAGGGTGGTGTTCCATTGCTTCTCCGGTGACGCCGAACTGGCAAGGACCTGCAACGAAAAGGGTTGGTGGATGTCCTTCGCCGGCACCCTGACGTTCCGGAACGCCGCGAACCTTCGGGCGGCGCTCGCCGTGGCGGACCCGGAGCTCATCATGGTGGAAACGGACGCCCCGTTCCTCACCCCGCACCCCCACCGGGGACGCCCGAACGCGAGCTACATGGTCCCGTACACGGTGCGCGCCATGGCAGAATTGACAGGCTCCGACCTTGGCGGCCTCTGCACCACGATCTCCGAAAATACGGTGCGGGCATACGGATCCTGGCACTAAAAACCGCTTCCCGGTAACAGGCAAATTGCATATTTGGTATGCAAAAATGTTGGTCGCTTTATAACGCTACGGTTACAGTGGAAAACTATTAGCCGGGGTCGGGGAAGGCCAACGGGTAATTTCGCTCCAACTGCAGCCGGCCCGGCCTGTCCAACGGCCAGCCATGCCGCTGCGTGGAGCGTGGCGGCGCATCGATGCCCGGACTGCCGTATCCGCGGTTGTACCGGGCATTTTTCTGCGCGTTTCCCCGTGCCCGGATGGACCGAGAGTTACGGGCAATCGTGATCAAGTTCTTCACATCGGACGGCAAGTTCAGCTTTATCAAGGTTGGCGCCCAGCTGCTGGTGCTTTGCGGCCTGGTCGCAGGCCTCGTAGCCTTCGTGGGCAATAACAAAACAATTACGCTCAACGTGGACGGCAAAGCGTCGTCCGTGCAGTCCTTTGGTGGAACAGTTGAACAGGTGGTCAAGAGCGCCAACCTGGAACTGAAGCCCGGCGACCGCGTGTCGCCCTCCCTCGACGCAACTGTCCAGAACGGCACCGTCATCAACATCAACCAGGCCAAGGAAGTCAAGGTCAGCCTGGACGGTGCCGAGAAGACCGTGAACACCACGGCCCAGGACGTGGAAGACCTGGTCACCGAACTTGGTGTCGCCAGCGCGTCGTCGGTTTCGGCGCCCAAGGACGCCACGCTCGCACCCGCCGGTTCCTACGTCTCGATTTCCACCCCCAAGACCGTCAGCATCGTTGCCGACGGCAAGGTGAACACGGCCACCACCACCGCCCCCACCGTGGGCAAGGTCCTTGAGGACTCGGGCGTGACCCTCGGTGCCAACGACCGCACGTCGCAGCCGGCCAACGCCAACGTGGTGAACAACATGGTCATCAAGGTTTCCCGGGTGGACACCAGCCAGACCGCCGTCACCAGCGAAGAGGTTCCCTTCCAGACGGTCACGGCCGAGAGCGCCGACATGCTCAAGGGCGAGAAGGAAGTCACCCAGGCAGGCGCTGCCGGAAAGCTCGAGCGCACCTTCAAGCTGGTGCTCGTGGACGGACGGGAAGCCTCCCGCACGCTGGTCTCGGAGAACGTCGCTGTCCAGCCGGTCACCGAGAAGGTCACCGTGGGCACCAAGGCCAAGCCCGCACCCCAGGCGGCAGCAGCGCCTGCCGGCGCCAATACCGGCGCGGCAGCTCCGGCCATGATGAACGAAGCCATGTGGGACAAGATCGCCCAGTGCGAGTCCAGCGGCAACTGGAGCATCAACAGCGGCAACGGCTACTACGGCGGCCTCCAGTTCGATATCCGCACCTGGATTGGTGCAGGCGGCGGGGCTTACGCGCCCAACGCCAGCCTGGCCACCAAGGCACAGCAGATCGATATCGCCAACCGGGTCTACGCACAGCGCGGACTGTCCCCGTGGGGCTGTGGCTGGGCGGCAAGCAGCTAATCTCCACGATCCACGCAGCGGTAATACTGTGGCCGGTCCCGGGTTTCCCCGGGCCGGCCACAGTGCGTTAACCGGCCGGGACCCCGGGGCCGCGCGGGATAGGATACCTAGGTGACTGAACCGATCCCCGCCGTGCCCGCACCCTTGTTTGGTGCTTCCGATATACGCCGGATGGCAGAGGAAATCGGGGTCAGGCCCACCAAGACGCTGGGCCAGAATTTTGTCATTGACGGCAACACCATCCGCCGGATTGTCGCCGCTGCCGGCGTAGGTCCGGATGAAACGGTGCTCGAGGTCGGTCCGGGGCTTGGCTCGCTCACGCTGGGGCTGCTGGACGCGGCCGCGGCGGTCGTCGCCGTCGAAATCGATCCCATCCTGGCGGCAAAGCTTCCGGAAACCGTGAAGGAATGGCGCCCGGCCGCCGCCGACGCCTTCCACCTCGTGCAGGCGGACGCGATGAAGGTGACGGAACTGCCGGTGAAGCCCACCGCACTCGTTGCCAACCTCCCCTACAACGTGGCCGTTCCCGTGGTGCTGCACCTCCTGCAGCATTTCCCCAGCCTGCAGCACGGCCTGGTGATGGTGCAGGACGAGGTGGCCGACCGGCTCGCCGCACCCCCCGGGTCGAAGACCTATGGAGTGCCGTCGGTCAAAGCCGCCTGGTACAGCCAGATGCGCAAAGCCGGCGTCATCGGCATGAACGTTTTCTGGCCGGCTCCCAAGATCCATTCCGGCCTGGTGGCCTTCACCCGCCGCGAACCACCGGCCACCACCGCCACCCGCGAGCAGGTGTTCGCCGTGGTGGACGCCGCATTCGCGCAGCGCCGCAAGACCCTGCGGGCAGCCCTGGCCGGCTGGGCAGGTGGAGCTCCGGAAGCCGAGCGCTGCCTGCTCGCAGCCGGCGTCGATCCCACCGCCCGGGGTGAAGTCATCGACATCGCCGCGTTCGCCAGGATCGCCGAAGCCAAGGAAAACCGCCAGTGAGCGCAGCAGGCCGGTTCGCTGCCAGGACGGTCCGGGTCAAGGCCCCCGGCAAGGTCAACGTCTCCCTGGCGGTGGGTCCGCTCCGGCCGGACGGCTACCACTCAGTGGCCAGCGTCTACCTCGCCGTATCCCTCTACGAGGAAGTGGCAGCCACCAGCACCGCCACCCCGGGCATCACCATCAGCCTCAGCCCCGAGAGCACCCTGGACCTGGATTCGGTCGACATCCCGCTGGACAGCAACAACCTGGCCTACAAGGCGGCGGCCATCATGGCCGACGTTTCCGAACATGCCACCGGCGTGCACCTGGAAATCACCAAGCGTGTCCCGGTGGCCGGTGGGATGGGCGGCGGATCCGCCGACGCGGCAGCCACGCTCCTGGCCTGTGACGCCCTCTGGAACAGCGGCCTGTCGCGCGAGGAGCTGGCGCATCTCGCGGCGGAACTGGGTGCAGACGTCCCCTTCTCGCTCCTGGGCGGCACCGCCGTCGGCCTGGGTTTGGGCGACGAGCTGTCGCCCGCCCTTGCCAAGGCACAGACGCACTGGGTCCTGGTGGTCGCCGACTATGGCCTCTCAACGCCCGAGGTATACCGGACGCTGGACCGGCTGCGTGATGCCGCGGGCGCCGAAGCCGATGAACCCACCGGCGTGGACCCGCAGATCCTCGCGGCGCTGAGGGGCGGTGACGCCCACGCCCTGGGCCGGGTGCTGGTCAACGACCTGCAACGGGCTTCCATTGAACTGTCGCCCGCGCTCCGCGATACGCTGGGGATCGGCGAATCGCACGGCGCCGTGGCGGGAATCGTGTCCGGCTCCGGGCCCACGGTGGCCTTGCTGGCTGAGGACTCCATTGCCGCGGAAGCCCTCGCGGAGGACCTGCAGCGCTTCGGCCTGACGGCCCTCCCCGTCCAGGGGCCGGTTCCCGGCGCGCGCATCATCTCCGACACCCTCCTCTAAGCACCCCTCCAGTCCGGCAGCAGAAAGCAGTTCCCCTTGGCACACCTTCTTGGCGGCGAGAACCTCACGGTTTCCTACGCAACCCGCACCGTCCTGGACGGCATCACCCTGGGACTGGAGGAAGGGGACCGGATCGGCATGGTGGGCCGCAACGGTGACGGCAAGTCCACCCTGATGCGGCTCCTCGCGCTGCGCTCCACCCCCGACTCCGGCCGCGTCACCAAGCGCGGCGACGTGAACGTGGGCTACCTGGACCAAAGCGACGTGCTCGACGGCGACCTGACGGTGGGTGCGGCGATTGTCGGCGACCAGGCGGATTACGAATGGGCACGCAACCCGCGGATCCGGGAAATCATGGGCGGCCTGGTGTCCGACGTCGACTGGCACGCCAACGTCCATGCCCTCTCCGGCGGGCAGAAGCGGCGGGTGGCCCTCGCCAAGCTGCTCATCGAGGACCACGACGTCATCATGCTGGACGAGCCCACCAACCACCTCGACGTCGAAGGCGTGGCCTGGCTTGCCCGGCACCTGAAGACGCGCTGGCGGGCAAACCAGGGCGCGTTCCTGGTGGTCACCCACGACCGCTGGTTCCTCGACGAAGTCTGCACCAAGACCTGGGAAGTTCACGACGGGATCGTGGACCCGTTCGAGGGCGGCTACGCGGCCTACGTCCTGGCCCGTGCGGAACGCGACCGGATGGCGTCCGTGGTGGAAGGCAAACGCCAGCAGCTTGTCAAGAAGGAACTGGCATGGCTTCGCCGCGGCGCTCCGGCCCGGACAGCAAAGCCCAAGTTCCGCATCGAGGCGGCCAACGCCCTGATCGCCGACGTTCCGGCGCCGCGTGACTCCATGGCGCTGAGCAGGATGGCAACGGCGCGCCAGGGCAAGGACGTATTGGACCTGGAACACGTCTCGCTGAACTTCCGGGGCGGCGACGACGGCAGGAAGCTTTTCGACAACATCACCCTGCGCCTCGCACCGGGGGAGCGCCTGGGCCTGGTGGGCGTCAACGGCGCCGGCAAGACCACTCTCCTCAAGCTGCTCAACGGCGAGATCACCCCCGATGCCGGCAAGCTGAAGCGGGGCAAGACAGTGGTCACGGCGGTCCTCACCCAGGAGGTCAAGGAGCTCGACGACGTTGCGGACCTGCGCGTGATTGAGGTCATCGAGCGGGAAAAGCGTTCCTTCAACGTCGGCGGCAAGGAATTCAGCGCCGGGCAGCTGGTGGAGCAGCTCGGTTTCACCAACGAGAAGCAGTGGACTCCGGTCCGGGACCTCTCCGGCGGTGAGCGGCGCCGCCTCCAACTCCTGCGGCTCCTGGTGGGGGAGCCCAACGTGCTGATGCTCGACGAGCCCACCAACGACCTCGATACCGACACCCTCGCCGCCGTCGAAGACGTCCTGGACGGCTGGCCGGGAACGCTGGTCGTGGTCAGCCACGACCGCTACCTGCTGGAACGCGTCACGGACCACCAGATGGCGCTGCTCGGCGACGGCAAGCTCCGCGGCCTGCCCGGCGGCGTGGACCAGTACCTCGAGCTGCGCGAAGCCGCCCTGGCGGGCTCCACGGTAGCCGGCGGCGGTAACCCGGTCACCAGCGCGGGCCAGGGCCCCGCGGCCACAGCCAGCGGCACAGGCCCCTCGGAGGCGGAGAAGCGGGAGGCCCGCAAGGCGCTCAACCGGATCGAACGGCAGCTCAAGAAGCTGGATCAGGAGGAAAAGAAGCTTCACGACCTGATGCTGAAGACCACCGAGGCCGGCGATTTCGACAAGCTCGCCGACCAGAACAAACAGCTCAAGGACCTGGCCGACGAAAAGGACACCCTGGAACTGGAGTGGCTGGAGTCCTCAGAACTCCTGGGCGACTGAGCTAATTTGCCTGGTTCCTGTGCCCGGTTTGGTGCCGGGCGCCGGCCCTTCCGCGTCGCTTAGACACAGGGCATAGGGGACGCTCCGGTCGCTGAGCGACCTCCACGTCCCGATGCCCCGCGATGCGCTCCTTTCGGAAGGCCCGCCGCCCGGCGTGGTGACGTCGCCTCACGAGCGGGGAAGGGGGTTATCCGGCAGCATGCGTCAGAGGCGAGGAACGAGCCAGCATGCAGAGGATGACCCCCCTTCCCCGCGCACGGAACTACAGCGAGGCTTAGGGTTCCGACTGCAGCTCCGGGTCCTTCTTGAGTCCGGTCAGGCCGTTCCAGGCGAGGTTGACCAGGTGTGCCGCGACCGTGTGCTTGTCGGGCCGCCGGCTGTCCTGCCACCACTGTCCGGTCATGGCCACCATGCCGACAAGCATCTGGGCGTACATGGCGCCGTCGTCGCCGCTGAAGCCGCGGCGGGAGAACTCGTCCGAGAGGATGTGTTCCACCCGTGCGGTGACGTGGGAGAGCAGCGTGGAGAAGGCGCCCTCGGGCTGCGAGGGGGGAGCGTCCCGCATGAGGATCCGGAACCCCTCCGTCCGGTCCTCGATGTAGGTGAGCAGGGCCAGGGCGGCACGTTCGACGAGGACGCGGGGCTTGGCTTCCTCGGTGAGGGCGGTGTTGATTGCGTCCAGCAGGATGTGGAACTCGCAGTCGACCACTTCGGTGTACAGCCCCTCCTTGGAGCCGAAGTGTTCGTAGATGACCGGCTTGGAGACTCCGGCGCACGCGGCGATCTCCTCGATGGTGGTCCCGTCCAGGCCGCGGGCGGCGAAAAGGCCCCGGCCGACGTCGATCAGCTGGCTCCTGCGCTGCAGGCCAGTCATCCGCATCCGCGGAAGGTTGTTGCTCACCTTCCCATCATGCCTCACCGCCGGCGGCTGGAATCGGCGGGGCTGGGCTGGGCGGAAGGTGCTGTGTCGCGCGGCGCCCTGAACCCATGGCAAAATAGGGACTTGTGCCCGGACCTTGAGTCTTCCGGCACGGTCCGCTCTGGTGTAACGGCAGCACCCCGGCCTTTGGAGCCGTGGAGTATAGGTTCGAATCCTATGGGCGGAACTGCTGCGCAAGGAGCGATCACGAGGATGGCACCCGGTGCCTGGCGGCCTGCGCCGCCGGATGCCGCAAAGCGCCAGCACAACGAAGCAAGGAGAGCCCGTACGTGATCCCCGAGAATGCCGGTCCGGCCGCTGTAATCGTTCTGGCAGCAGGCGCCGGTACCCGGATGAAGTCACGTACCCCCAAGATCCTCCACGAAATCGGCGGCCTCTCCATGGTGGGCCACGCCCTCCGCGCCGCCCGCAGCATCGCGCCGCAGCGGCTCGCCATCGTGGTGCGCCATGAGCGGGACCTGGTGGAGGAGCACGTATCGGCCCTCGACCCGCAGGCCGTCATCGTGGACCAGGACGACGTTCCCGGCACCGGCCGCGCCGTCGAGGCCGCCCTGCAGGTACTGGACGCGGGAGGGGAGCTCGCCGGCACCGTGGTGGTCACTTACGGCGACGTGCCTCTCTTGTCCGGCGAACTTCTGGACGAACTCGTCGCCACCCATGAGCGCGAGGGCAACGCCGTCACCGTGCTCACCGCAGTCCTCGACGACGCCACCGGCTATGGCCGCATCCTCCGCGGCGACGACGGCTCCGTCACCGGCATCCGCGAGCACAAGGACGCCTCCGAGGCTGAACGGCTGGTCCGCGAGGTCAACTCAGGGATCTACGCGTTCGACGCCGCGGTGCTCCGCGGCGCGCTGGGCAAGGTCACCACCGACAACGCGCAGGGCGAGAAATACCTCACCGACGTGCTGGGACTGGCCCGTGAGGCAGGCGGCCGGGTAGCCGCCGTCGTCACCGCCGACCGCTGGCAGGTGGAAGGCGCCAACGACCGCGTCCAGCTTGCAGCCCTGGGCGCCGAGCTGAACCGCCGCACCGTGGAAGCCTGGATGCGCGCCGGCGTCACTGTCGTCGACCCCGCCACCACCTGGATCGACTCCTCCGTCACCCTGGACGAGGACGTCCGACTCCTGCCCAACACCCAGCTGCACGGGGCCACCACCGTCGCCAGGGACGCCGTTGTGGGTCCCGACACCACCCTGACCGACGTCCAGGTGGGCGAAGGAGCCACGGTGGTTCGCACCCATGGTTCCGGGTCGGTCATCGGCCCGCGCGCCGCCGTCGGCCCCTTCACCTACCTGCGCCCGGGCACCGTCCTGGGCGAAAAGGGCAAGATCGGCGCCTTCTACGAGACCAAGAACGTCACCATCGGCCGCGGCTCCAAGCTGTCCCACCTGGGATACGCCGGCGATGCCGAAATCGGCGAGGACACCAACATTGGCTGCGGCAACATCACGGCCAATTACGACGGCGAGAAGAAGCACCGCACGGTGATCGGCTCGGGCGTCCGTACAGGCTCCAACACCGTCTTTGTTGCCCCGGTCACCGTGGGGGACGGCGCCTACAGCGGCGCCGGCGCGGTGATCCGCAAGGACGTACCGGCCGGCGCGCTGGCGCTGAGCGTCGCTGCCCAGCGCAACGCCGAAGGCTGGGTTCCCGCGAACCGTCCGGGAACCCGCTCCGCCGAACTGGCCCAGGCGGCCACCAAGAACTCCTCAAGTACCCCGGCATCTACAGAAGAGGGCAAGTAACAATGAGTGAAATTACGGCGCACGGCGAGAAGAAGCTGGTGCTCGCCACCGGGCGAGCGCATCCGGAGCTTGCCCGGGAGATCGCCAAGGAACTCGGCACTGACCTCCTTCCCGTTGACGCCTACGACTTCGCGAACGGCGAGATCTACGTCCGGGCCGGCGAGAGTGTCCGCGGCACGGACGCCTTCGTCATCCAGGCGCATCCCGCGCCGCTGAACAACCACCTCATGGAACAGCTGATCATGATCGATTCGCTGAAGCGGGCCTCCGCCAAGCGCATCACCGTGGTGTCGCCGTTCTATCCGTACGCCCGGCAGGACAAGAAGGGCCGCGGCCGCGAGCCGATCTCCGCCCGCCTGGTGGCAGACCTCTACAAGACTGCAGGCGCCGACCGCATCATGAGCGTGGACCTGCACACCTCGCAGATCCAGGGCTTCTTCGACGGCCCCGTGGACCACCTGATGGCCATCCCGCTGCTCGCCGACTACATCCGCACCCGGGTGAACGCAGAGAACATCACCGTCGTCTCCCCGGACACCGGCCGCGTGCGGGTTGCCGAGCAGTGGGCCGAACGCCTCGGCGGCGCGCCGCTCGCATTCGTGCACAAGAGCCGCGACCTCACCGTGCCCAACCAGGCCGTGTCCAAGACCGTGGTGGGCCAGATCGAGGGCCGGACCTGCGTCCTGATCGACGACATGATTGACACCGGCGGAACCATCTCCGGCGCCGTGACGGTCCTGAAGAACGCCGGCGCCAAGGATGTCATCATCGCCGCCACCCACGCCGTCTTCTCCGACCCCGCCGCCCGCCGGCTGTCCGAATCAGGTGCGCGTGAAGTGGTGGTGACGAACACCCTGCCGCTGAACTCGTCCCAGCGCTTCCCGCAGCTGACCGTGCTGTCGATCGCACCGCTGATTGCCCGCGCAATCCGTGAGGTGTTCGACGACGGCTCCGTCACCAGCCTGTTCGACGGCAAGGCCTAGGATCCGCTGGTTGAGCCTGTCGAAGCCCGGCCTTGCCGGTTCGACAGGCTCAACCTCCGGCGCCGCTGCCGTTTTCAGGAAAAGGCCCCGCCGCTGGTAAGCTGGATCCCGATACCTTGGCGAGGGAGCGCATAGCCTCCGTTATCGACTGGGTCTGCTTGTCCTTCAGCTGAAGGACTGCCTTCTTGAAGGGCCGCCTCCGGGCCGCCCGGCGTTGAAGGTCACACCAGACCTCCGCCCTTGCTGAACCCCGTTTAGTCTTCAAGGAGATTTCCATGTCTGAGCAGAAGCTCGCAGCAGAACTGCGCACCGAATTCGGCAAGGGCTACGCCCGCCGCGCCCGCGCGAACCACCAGATCCCCGCCGTCATCTACGGCCACGGCGCAGAGCCCATCCACGTCACCCTGCCCGCAAAGGCCACCACCCTTGCCGTCCGCACCGCCAACGCCCTGCTGTCCCTGGACATCAACGGCGAAGGCCACCTGGCCCTGGTCAAGGACGTCCAGCGTGACCCCGTAAAGCAGATCATCGAGCACATCGACCTCCTGACCGTCCGCCAGGGCGAGAAGGTCACGGTTGACGTTCCGGTCCACGTTGAGGGCGAAACCGCACCCGGCACCGTACACAACCTGGAACTGACCGTTGTGTCCCTCGAAGCCGAGGCTACGCACCTCCCGGAGTCCGTCGTCGTGAACATCGAAGGCCGCACCGCCGGTGAGCACATCCACGCCTCCGACCTGGTCCTGCCCAAGGGCACTGTCCTGCTGACCGACGCCGAAGCACTCGTGGTGAACATCTCCGAGGCCGTCGAAATCGCCGAGGAAGCAGAAACCGAAGCTGCCGCCGAGGGCGAAGCCGAGGAAGCTCCCGCAGCCGAAGAAGCCGCAGCCGAGTAACCACTCCAGCGTTCCGCGCAGTGGCCGGACCCCGCCAGGGGCCCGGCCACTGCCGTGTCTGCCCGGTGAACCTTGCTTAACCGTCCCCCTAGGATTGACTCCATGACAGATACCTGGCTGATCGTTGGCCTCGGCAACCCCGGCGCACAGTACCAAGGCAACAGGCACAACGTAGGCCAGATGGTTCTTGACGAACTCGCCACCCGCATTGGAGCGGGATTCAAGGCGCACAAGGCCCGGGCCCAGGTCCTCGAAGGCCGGCTGGGCATTGGCGGACCGCGGGTGGTCCTGGCCAAGCCCATGAGCTACATGAATGTATCCGGCGGCCCTGTCTCCGCCCTCGCCAACTTCTATGGCATTGCCCCAGACCATGTGGTCGCGGTGCATGACGAGATCGATATCCCGTTCAACACGGTCAAACTCAAGCTCGGCGGCGGCGAAGGCGGCCACAACGGTCTGCGGGACATCTCCAAGGCCCTGGCCACCAAGGACTACCTGCGGGTCCGGGTGGGAGTGGGGAGGCCGCCCGGCCGGATGGACACCGCCGACTACGTGCTCCGCGATTTCGGCACCACGGAGCGGAAGGAACTGCCGTTCCTGCTCGACGATGCCGCAGATGCCGTGGAGTCCCTGCTCCGCGACGGTTTGACCGCTGCACAGCAGAAGTTCCACCCGGCCAAACCGGGATCACGGCAACCCGAATCGTAAAAGTTCCGTTCGACCCTATTTCCTTGTCTGTGCCTCGGGGTACTCTTCTTCCTATGCGGGGGAGCAATGGGGCTACATCCCGCTATTGCAGGATGTAGGGGAAAAGTTCATGTCGATCGAGCCACTCAGCTGGGGACGTGGGTCAACGCCGCAAGGTGACGGGCTGCCCACACCATCCTCCGCGGCGCCGGAGGGCCTGCAATGGTCCATGTCCGCACGCAGCGCCAACCTCGACGCCGTCCGCACCGCACTGACCAGCGAACATTCGCTGGGTGTCGTCATCACTGGAGCCAGGGGAGTTGGCAAGTCGTCCCTGGCCCGCGCCGCCGTAGCGGACCTCGGCCCCGATGTCTGGTCCCTGCAGCTGCGCACCGGCCCGTCAGGCTCCACCACCCCCTATGGCTGCCTGTCGTTCCTGCTGGCCCGGCTCCCGCAGGCGTATATGGGTTCGCCCACGGCCATCCTTCGCGGAATCACCTCCCTGATCCGCAGCGACGCCGCAGGCCGGCCCTGCATCATCACCCTGGACACCTCCGCCACCATTGACGACATGAGTGCCGGCGTGCTCTTGAACGTCCTGCTCACCGGCACCGCAAAGATCGTCGCCGTCGCACCGAATTCAAGCGACCTGCCGGCAGACTTCCACTGGCTGCTGACCGACCGCAAGCTGACCGAGGTGCGGCTGGGCAACCTCAACGAGCTGCAGACCCGGCAGGTCCTGCTGTCGCTGCTGGGCCACCGGGTGGCCTCATCCCTGGTCAGCACCTACCACCAGATGGTGGGTGGCAACCCCCTGCTGCTCAAAGCCCTGGTCACCGAGCAGCAGCTCTCCGGAAACCTGGTCCTGTCGGACTCCGTCTGGACACTGCGGGACAAGGTGGTGCTGGACGGCGCAGCAAGCCTTGACGACATCGTCCGGTCCCGCTGGTCGAGGGAAACACCGCAAACGCGGGAAGTCATCGAAATGCTCTCCTGCGCCCGACGGGTGGAGCTGTCCAGCCTCACCGCCATCTACGGCGCGGACGTGGTCGCGGACATGGAGGACGGCGGCCTGCTGGAGATTGACGACTCCGAGCAGCGCTGGGTGTCACTGCGCGAAAAATACATCGGTGACGTTGTCAGGACCTGGCTCAGTATTTCCCGCCGCCGCGAACTCCGGAGCATCCTGCTGGGCGGCCAGGAACCGGACCCCGCCACCCTCACGGTGGAAGAGCTCATGTCCTTTGCCGCCTGGACGCACGAATGCGAAGCCGAGCTGAGCCCGGCGCTGGCACTTGCAGCCGCCCAGGCCGCCGTCCAGCTCTTCGACCCCCGGTTCGCCCTGACCTACGCGGACATGCTGCAGCGGACCGACGCCGAATGGGCTCCGGCCCAACGCCAGAAGGCCGCCGCCTACCTTCTCCTCGACATGCCCGTCCAGGCCCTGGCTGCCCTGGATGACATCTCGCACCCTGAACTTGAGGCCCTGGACCTGGCAGAGTACGCCCAGGTCATTGCGGCCAAGGCCAGGGTCATGCTGTTCATCCCGGAGCAGGCCGGCAAAGTCCCGGAACTGCTCCGCTCGGCCCGGGAGCGGCTGGACCAATTCGGCGAGCATCCGCAGTGGCCGGCCCCGGCGGCGGTTGCGGCGAACCGCATCTCGCTGAGTGAATTCGAATACCAGGCGCACGCCGGCGACTACGCGGCCATGATCCCGGCCCTGGAGCGTGCGGCCGATCCTGCGGCCAACCCGGACCCCGGGTTCCGGATCCAGTCCGCTGTCCTCCTGATGGGCGCCCTCGCGCTGACAGGCCGCGAAATGGACGCCCTGGGCCTCATGCGGCAACTCGGCGGTCAACTCACCGATTACTCGCACATCGTGGGCCTGCGTGAGCACTACACCAGGGAGGCCTACTTTGTCCTGTTGATGGCCGGCCAGTGGAGGCGCTGCATTGACCTCCTGAACCCCTTCAGCGCAGGGCAGCCCCACCGGCTTCCGTACCGCAGCGCCGCCACCGAACTCGCGGCCGGCGTCGCGTACGCCTTCTCCGGCCGGGGCGAAGCAGCCCTGGAACCCTTGATTTCCGCCGCTGCCCAGTTGGAGCTGCAGCCGGTCCAGGCCGCGTTGCGCACCGCCTACGCAGCCACTGCCCTGGCCTACGCGCAGGCCGGGAACGCCGCGCTCGCCCGCAAGTACCTGGCGAAGCTGCAAAAGACACCCGGCAAGGCAGGGTTCGCGGCGGAGAGCATCATCGAGTTCTGCACGCTCGTTGCCGGCCGCTGGCTGGGAGACCCGGAAGCGGCCGCAGCCCTCAAGCAGGGCACCCGCCGCAACATGGAGGCGGGCCGGCACACCGTAGCCGGCGTCTACCTGCTGGCGGCAACGGTCAACGGCAGTGACGCGGATTTCCGCCTCCTGGAGGAGATCGCCGGCAACCGGCAGGGCCCGCTGGCCGAGGTCTCACGGCTGATCGCCGTCGGAACCCGGACCAAGGACGCCAAAACCCTCCTCGAAGGCGGCGAACTCGCAGCCACCCTGGAACTCGATGCCGTGGAGGCGCGGTGCATGGCCCTGGCTGTCGACTTCGCCCGCCAGGACGGCGACTCCCTGTCGGCCAGGACCGCGCAGGCCCGGCTGGACATCCTCGCCGCCACGGTGGCGAACCTGCCCATTGTGCCCAGCAGCGGGAGCCCCCTGCTGACCAGCCGGGAACGGCAAATTGCCCGGATGGCCGGCCGCGGTGCCTCCAACCGTGACATCGCCATGGAAATGGGCGTGTCTGTCCGCACGGTGGAAGGCCATCTGTACCAGGTCTTCACCAAACTGGGCGTGACTTCAAGGGGTGATCTGACTGGACTCGTCTAATGGGCACAAGCCCGCGTCTGCACACCGGCTCCTGACCGGCCGCCGGGAACCGGTGGAGCGGATCTGCAACCTGGTCCGCAGTGGCTCGCACCAGGCAGTCTTCATCATGGCCGGGCCGGGCATTGGAAAATCAGCGGTCACCGATGCTGTGACGGAGCGGTTGGCCGGGAACATGAACGTCCTTCGCATCCATGCCAGCTCGGCCCTGGCCGGGGTTCCGTTTGGGGTCCTGACCCCGTACACGGGGGAGCTCACCGCCGAGGAATCCGTCTCGCCCGTGGCCGTGCTGCGCTCGATGTGGTCCTATTTCGAGAAACTGAAGGCCGGCAACGGTGCCGCGGTCCTGTTGGCCGTGGACGACGCGCACCATCTGGATGATGCATCAGCAGGCGTGCTCGCCGAGGTGATTTCCGCAGGATGGGCAACAGTGCTGGCAGCGGCACGCCCCCGGCCCGGCCTGCCGCAGCCGCTCGACCAGCTCTGGTATGACGGACTGGCTGAACGGGTGGATCTGCGGCCGCTCAACCGGGAACAGATCGAAGAGGTCCTTGCCCACGTCCTGGACGGGACCGTCCCCGGCGCGACCGTTGACGCCATCTGGAACGCCACGGGGGGCAACCCCCGAATCCTCGACGCCGTGCTGCACGACTCCGCCGAAGCCGGCATCCTGGCCAAGCGCAATGGCATCTGGATGCTGATGGGCGCCCTGCCTGCCGACGGACCCCGCCTCGCTGCCGTGGTGGCAAAAGACCACCTCCGGCGGCGCACCGAGGAACAGGAAGCGCTGAAGCTGGTCGCCCTCGCCGGGCCGGTGGGCCGGAAAGTGATCGAAGACATCAGCGGCGCGGCCGTGGTCCGCTCCCTGCTGGACCAGCAGATGATTGTGGAATCGTCAGGCATCCCGGCCGAGCTGTCCATCTGGAACGGGCTTTTCGCCGGCGCCATCAGGAACACGGTGTCGGTATCCCGCAGCCTTCAGCTCCTTGAGAAGGTCAAGGCGCACCAGGACCCTGCCCTCCTGCACGGGGAAGGCAGGCTCCGGTCCGTCGAGTGGGCGCTGGAATGCGGAGTGCGGGTCAGCGAGGATGACATGCTGGCTGCGGCGCGCGAGGCCCTGCTGCGGTTCCGGAACCACAGTGCACGGTCCATCGCAGCCCGCGTCCACGACCCTGACCTGGTCCCGCTTGCCCAAGCCATCCAGGCACGGGCGCTGTATAACGAAGGCGCCTACGCGGAGGCCGCGGCCCTGCTCGACCCATGCTGGCTTCCGCTGGCCGGGGACCCCCAGGGACCCGCCGTGCTGCTGCTGCGGGTTTCAGCGCACCGGGCCATGGGCAATTTCCTGGGCTCGGTTTCCGACGACGTCGAGAAGCACTGCACGCTTCCCGGCGGTGAGGGAAGCTGGCAGGCAGAGCTGCTGCACCTGCTCCAGCTGGGCGCCGAGGTGAATTTCCAGGCGCTGGCCGACGAAGTGGACGCAATGCGGATGGCGCCGGCCGCAGAATCGGGTGGAGAACCCGTGCGCGCCCTGGCCGAAGGGCTCCTGGCCCACGCCCTCGCCGCGGCGGGACGGCCCGTCCAGGGTTTGGAGGCTGCACTGCTGGCCGCCTCGGAACTTCCGCCGCTTGAGGGCAGCCTGTTCTTCTTCCCGGAGTTTGTGCTGGGGCGGCTCGTGTCCGACTACCTGGCCATGGGTGAATGGGAATCGGCGGAACGCGAACTCGACCACTACGCCGCCGGGCACCTGCCGGGTGCGGCCACCTTCAACGGCAGCCTGGAACTGCTGCGGGGCTATTCGTTGCTGCGGCAGGGCCGCATGGAACGCGCCTACCAGGTGCTGCTGCCGGCGGTGGAAGCACTGAGGCTGAATGATCCCCTGCAGCTGTACCGGTTCGGCACAGCACTTGGCTTCTACGCGGCAGCAAGGCTTGGCGACACGGAGCAGGCACGGCGCCTGGAACGGGACCACAAGGATGCCGACACCGGCTGGCCCGCCCATGACCTCCTGGCGGAAGCCTATGTGGCGGCCGCCGCCGAATACCTGGCCCACGACGGCAAGGGCCTCGCCGCCCTGCAAACACTCATGACCACCACGGAGGCATCCGCCCGGACCGGCAACCTGCTTGAAGTCCTGGCCATGTGCTGGGACCTCGGCGACCCCTCGGTGGTCCCCATGGTCCAGGCAGCGGCCCGGGACGTGGAAGGCCGGTGGGCAGAGTCCTTGCTGACCCTGGCCACTGCATGGGAAAACGCGGACGGGGACACCCTCATGGCAACGGCTGCCTCGCTGGAGGAAGCAGGCTTTGTCAACATGGCCCGTGAGGCCTACGCCCGTGCCAGCACCGTACTGGAGCAGGCCGGGGAGCGCCGCCGGTCCAGGCAGGCCGTAGCCCAGCGCGAGAAGTGCGACCACGAACTGGGGGAGCGGTTCCGCGAGGGACGCTTCATTGCGGCGGCGCCCACCGTCCGCCTCACCCGGCGGGAGCAGGACATCGTGGAGCTTGCCGTCCAGGGGCTCACCGACCGGGAGATCGCGCAGCGGCTGATGGTCTCCGTCCGGACCGTGGAAGGCCACCTCTACCGCACCTACGTCAAGCTCGGGGTCCGCAGCCGCGACGAGCTGGAGTCGGCCCTGCCCAAGTAGGCTGTCCGTCTCCCCGGCGCAAATCGTCGGTGCACTGGAGGGGTATCCGGCGCGTCGGCACTCACGCTGCGGCCCGCCGTCGGCATACGCCTGACCGTCCGGCGTCCGGGAAGTCCTGCCTGCCCGGCGTCGTGCATTGCCCTGCCTGTGGACGCCTCCCGTCCCTCCCCATCCGTAGGGGCGGGACCCCCTCCCCGTAGTCCCCACGGCGGGATTCGAGTACACCCTACTCGTGTCCGGCAGGGCGCCGGGAGCTTTACTTAAGGAGGCAAAGCAAAGCGGCAGGCTGGAGGACCGCGGAGCAGCCGACAGGACATGATGGCCCTCTCGACTTCCGGTCCCCGGACCGGGTAAAGACGGGGCCGGCGACGTCAGAGTCTTCTGAGACCGAGACTCTCCCCCCAGCCGTCGCCGGCCCTCTGCTCCCTCGGCTGAAGCCCGGGACTGCGGTGGCGGCTGCCCCTCCCGGGCAGCCGCCACAGCCGTGTGTGGGACAATTGGGATGTCAGACATTGGCAGCCCAAGGAGTTCGTTTTGGCCCTCGTTACAACGCCCGCCACACTGGAACGCGCCGTACCTGCCATGGACAACGCCGAGGTGCTGCGCATCCGCAACGACTTTCCGGTCCTCAACCAGCTGGTCCACGGGGAGCCGCTGGTCTACCTCGACTCCGGGGCCACTTCGCAGAACCCGGTCAGCGTCATCGAGGCGGAGCAGGAGTTCTATGAGCAGCGCAACGCCGCCGTACACCGCGGGGCCCACCATCTCGCGGTAGAGGCCACCGACGCCTTCGAGGATGCCCGTCAGACCCTGGCCGACTTCATCGGGGCGGACTATGCGGAGACCATCTGGACATCGAACGCCACCGAGGGGTTGAACCTCCTTTCCTACGCGCTCTCCAACGCCACCCTGTGGGCCGCGCAAGGGCGCGGTGACCAGGGGCTCAAGGACCTGGCACTGAAGCCCGGCGACGAGATCGTCGTGACGGAGATGGAGCACCACGCCAACCTCATCCCGTGGCAGGAACTTGCCTTCCGCACCGGGGCGACGCTGCGCCACATCCCCATCGGGGACGACGGCAGCCTCCTGATGGACCAGGCCGCAGCCGTCATCGGCCCCCGCACCAAGGTCCTGGCTTTCACCCACGCCTCCAACGTCCTGGGCACCATCAACCCGGTCCAGGAACTGGCGGCCCTGGGCCACAGCGCCGGCGCCCTGGTTGTCCTGGACGCCTGCCAGTCCGCCCCGCACCTGCCGCTGGACGTCAAGGCGCTCGGTGTCGACTTCGCCGTCTTCTCCGGCCACAAGATGCTTGCCCCCACCGGCATCGGCGTGCTGTACGGGCGGCAGGAGCTGCTGGACATCCTGCCGCCGTTCCTGACCGGCGGGTCGATGATCACCACCGTCACGATGGAAAGGGCGGAGTACCTGCCGGCGCCCCAGCGCTTCGAAGCGGGCACGCAGCGCATCTCCCAGGCGGTGGCCCTCGCCGCCGCCGCGAACTACCTTACCGAGACCGGACTGGACCGGATCCACGCGTGGGAGGCACACCTGGGCCAGCGCCTGGTGGCCGGGCTGGAGGCCCTCCCCGGCATCCGCGTGCTGGGCCCGGCCGCCGGACAGGAACGGATCGGCCTGGCGGCGTTCGACGTCGAGGGCGTCCACGCCCACGACGTGGGCCAGTTCCTGGACTCCCGGGGCATCGCCGTCCGGGTGGGGCACCATTGCGCCCAGCCGCTGCACCGCAGGCTCGGCCTCACCGCCACCACCAGGGCCAGCACCTACCTGTACAACACCACCGACGACGTGGACCGCTTCCTGGAAGCAGTGGCCGGCGTCCGGGCATACTTCCGCGCCTAGCGGCGGGACGAAAGAGGACACCATGAGCCTAGACCAGCTGTACCAGCAGATCATCCTTGACCACTCCAAGGCCCGGCACGGCAGCGGACTGGCGGCCATGGAGGCACCGGACGGCACCTCCACCGGCCAGTCGCACCAGCTCAACCCGGTGTGCGGCGACGAAGTGACCCTCCGGCTCGCGGTCCGGGACGGCAAGGTGGCCCAGGTCGCGTGGGACGGGGCGGGCTGCTCCATTTCGATGGCCTCGGCCTCGGTCCTGACCGATCTTGCCGAGGGGATGACCGTGGCCGAACTGCACAAGGTCATCGACAGTTTCCGTGAGGTCCTTCGCTCCCGCGGCAAGGTCCAGGCCGATCCCGAACTGCTCGGCGATGCCGCGGCCTTTGAGGGCGTGGCGCGTTACGCGGCCCGCGTCAAGTGCGCCATGATCTCCTGGGTCGCCGCCGAGGACGCCCTCAACCAGGCAGCCTGAGCGGCCGGTCCCAAACATGCAAAAGGCTCTCCTTCCAGCGGAAGGAGAGCCTTTTGCATTGAAGACCTTTATCCCAGCAGGCCGAGGACGCCGATCACCGCGGTAGCGAGGCCGAGCACCATCGAGATGCTCACCAGCACCACATGCACGGTCAGGAACTTCGTCGCCTTGCCGGCGGTGTCGCGGGCCCGCGGGTCCTTCATGACCCGGCGCAGGAACTGGGGCCAGACCACCAGGGACCAGACCCCGGCGACGACCAGGACCAGTGCGGGGAAGACGGGAAGCTGCATGGGTTAGTGGCTTTCCAGCCAGGCCTGCGCCTGTGCGGCCTGCAGGTTCAGCGCCTTGGCCACCATCGGCTCGGCCGCGTCGGCGATCTTGCCGCCCAGGAACGGAACCGAGGACTTTACGGCGCCCTCAAGCTCCACCCGGGTTCCGCCGCCGTCGGCCACCAGCCGCTGCACCGCGGTGACGTCCACGGGGGCGCCGGCGATCTTCAGTGAAATGTTGCTCTGCCGCGAGCCGTCCGGGGCGGGCGCGTCCCAGCTTTCGACCTGCGTCACCTTGAGGTGCTCGCCCACGAACTTCCGGGCGATCTCCGGCAGGCGGGTAGTGGGAAGGGTCCGCACGGAGGTGGCGTTGAAGGCCCCCGCGATGTCGCCGTCCACGCTGAAGGACTCCAGGCTGCCGCCCACCAGCTGGCTGACGTGGCGCTGGAAGTCCTCGTTCACCAGCACAGCAGCAACGCTGTCAACGGGGTGCGGAAGGGTGGTGGTTGCGCTCAGCGCCATGGGTCCTCCTGGGACGTGGGGAACGGATTAAGCCTCCAACATCCTACGGGGTGATCGGTGCCGGCTCCGCATCGGCAAGTTTCTGCGCGGCCGTGGTAATGTTCCGCGCCATCGCCGGGAAAATCAGGCTGTGGAACGGGAGGACGGCCAGCCAGTACAGCCGCCCGCTGAGGCCCTTGGGGAAGAAAATCGCGCGTTGCCGGTAGCGGCTGCCGCCACCGTCAGGCTCCACCGAGAGCTCAAGCCAGGCCCGCCCAGGCGCCCGCATTTCAGCCCGCAGGCGCAGGAGCCTGCCGCGTTCGATCCGCTCCACGCGCCACCAGTCCACCACCTCGCCGACGGCGAGGGAGTGAGGGTGCCGGCGGCCGCGCAGCAGCCCCGCTCCACCCGTCAGCTTGTCCAGCCAGCCCCGCACCTGCCAGGCCAGCGGCAGGGAGTACCAGCCGTTGCGCCCGCCGATGCCTTCGATGATGGTCCACACATGGGCGGGGTCCACATCGCCGTGGAAGGTCCGTTCGTCGATGTATACCTTGTGCCCGGCCCACTCGGGGTCGCTGGGAAGCGGGTCCGAGTCCGCACCGGCGCTGGCCCAGGTGGTCTCCACCTGGCCGTCACGTTCCTTGCCCAGTGCAAGGGCCACGGCCGTGCGGTAGGGGGTCAGGCCGCCGTCGGGCTGGGGAATGTACTGGTCGATGTCGTGTTCGTTGGCCACGGCGTCGTGCTGGAGCGACTGGACCAGGGGCACCGCCATGGACAGCGGGATGGGCGTGGTCAGGGCTACCCACATCCCGGCCAGTTTGGGCGCCGGCACCGGCAGGGCGAGCACCACGCGGTAGGGCAGGCCTGCTTCAGCGGCGTACTCCTTCATCATGCCCGCGTAGGTCAGTACCTGCCGGCAGCCGATATCGAAGGTCCGGTTGATCGGTCCCTCCAGCGAGGCCGCGGACACCAGGTAGTAGAGGACGTCGCGGACGGCGATGGCCTCGATCCTGTTGCGCACCCAGCTGGGCGCCGGCATCAGGGGCAGGGTTTCGGAAAGGTGCCGGATCATCTCGAAGGAGGCGGACCCGGAACCGATCACCACGCCGGCCTGGAACACGACGGCGTCCACAGGGCTGTCCAGGAACACCTTTCCCACCGCCTCGCGGGACCTCATGTGCGTGGAGAGTTCCACGCCCTGCGGGTGCAGCCCGCCCAGGTAGACGATCCGGCCCACGCCTGCCGCTGCGGCGGCCTCCGCGGCCGTGGTGGCCATGGCCTTTTCCTTGGCCTCAAACCCGGCACCGGCAGCCATCGAGTGGACCAGGTAATAGAAGACGTCGACGCCGGCCAGGGCGTCGCGGAGGGCATCACCGTCGTCGAGGCTGCTTTCCACGACGTCCACCTTGTCCCGCCACGGGACGCCGGCGATCTTGTCGGGGGAGCGGACCAGCACCTTGACCGTGTGGCCGGCTTCCAGCAGCCGCGGCACCAGCCGGCCGCCAATGTAGCCGGTGGCGCCGGTGACGAGGACGGTCTTCGGTGTTGGCTGGGCACTCATTGCGGTCATGCTGGCTCCTGTTCGTCCCAAGGGGTTCGGAGCGGCAGCCCGTCCGGACGGCTGTTCCGATCGAATTTGGCGTGGCCCTGCCAGCCTAGGCCCGCAGCCGCCGCCCCGCCATGTCGCTCCTGCGCGGTAGGCTGGGTATACCCGGGATTCGCAGCGAATTTCGGGTTTTCGCGTTGCCTGCGATCCCCATGAACACCACAGGAGTTTCTGCCATGAGTCTTTCCGGCCCGTCCGCCGCCGGCAAATCCAGCACAGGCAAGACCGGCACGGGCACAGCAGGCCGGGGCCCGGCACTGGACGGGCTGCGCCGCGCCCTGGAGCCGGACCAGACGTTCGCCCGCGTCCGGGCCGAGGCCGCCAGGGGCTTCGCCGTCCGTGGGCAGGACTACCAGATCAGTGCCCCCGCCGGCCTGCGGCCCGTCCTCCTCGCGGAGATGGCGGACGGCCTCACTGCAACGGCCGACGGCGCGGAACCCGGCGTGGTGCTGGCGGTCACCGCCACCGGCCGCGAGGCCGAGGACCTGGCCGCAGCGCTGCGGGCCTACCTGCCGGCAGACGCCGTCGCAGAATTCCCCAGCTGGGAAACCCTCCCGCACGAACGGTTGTCGCCGCGCTCGGACACGGTGGGCCGGCGGCTGTCCGTGCTGCGCCGGCTGGCACATCCGGAAAGTTCGACGGCGGGGCGGCTGCGCGTCGTCGTCGCTCCCGTCCGCGCCGTGGTCCAGCCCGTCGTGGCGGGCCTGGGGGACCTGGTCCCGGTCACCCTCAAAGTAGGCCAGGACGTTCCGTTCACCAGCGTGGTGAAGAGCCTCGCCGATGCCGCCTATGCGCGCGTGGACATGGTGACCCACCGCGGCGAATTCGCCGTCCGCGGCGGCATCATCGACGTCTTCCCGCCCACCGAGGACCACCCCATCCGCGTCGAGTTTTTCGGGGACGAAGTGGACCAGATGCGCTGGTTCGCCGTGGCCGACCAGCGCTCGCTGTCCGCTCCGGGCATCCACCACCCCACCGAACTGCACGCCCCGCCGTGCCGCGAAATCCTGATCACCCCGTCCGTCATGTCCCGGGCCGCCACCCTCAAGGCCCAGCTCCCGGCCGCGGCGGACATGCTGGAAAAGATCGCCGGCGGCATCGCCGTGGAGGGCATGGAATCCCTCGCCCCGGTGCTGGTGGATGCCATGGTCCCGTTCGTGGACCAGCTTCCGGCGGATTCCATCGCTGTAGTGATCGAACCGGAGAAGGTCCGCACCCGCGCACACGATCTCGCCGCCACCAACGAGGAGTTCCTCGAGGCCGCCTGGTCCACCGCGTCCGACGGCGGGGCCGCCCCCTTGGACCTCAGCTCGCAGGCCAGCGCGGCGCTGCATTCGGCGAGCTTCCGCTCGCTGGCTGAAACCCGCGGATCGGCCTTGGCCCACGGGGTGTCCTGGTGGTCCATCACGTCCCTGGCGCAGGACGCGGAACTGCTCCCCGAGATCGACGTCCTGAACCTGCACGCCCGGGAACCCCGCGGCTACCAGGGGGACGTGGCGGAGATGATGGACTTCATCGGCTCCCATGTCCGGGACCAGTGGCGGATCGTGGTGGCCACCGAAGGCCCCGGGCCGGCCCAGCGCCTGGCGGAACTTTTCCACGAAAACGACATCCCGTGTGCCCGCGTGGACAGCCTGGACCACGAGCCCCAGCCGGGCATCATCGAGGTGACCACTGCCGTCGTCGGCCGTGGTTTCGTCCTGGACGGTCTCAAACTCGGCCTGCTCACCGAAGCCGACCTGCTGGGCCGCACCTCTGCCGGGTCCACCAAGGACATGCGGCGGATGCCCTCCAAGCGCCGCAACGCCGTCGACCCCCTGCAGCTGGTGGCGGGCGACCATGTGGTGCACGAGCAGCACGGCATCGGCCGGTTCGTGGAGCTCATCCAGCGCAAGGTGGCCGGCGGCGGCGGCGACGGCGTGCGCGAATACCTGGTCCTGGAATACGCGCCCGCCAAGCGCGGTGCACCCGGCGACCGCCTGTTCGTTCCCACCGACCAGTTGGACCAGGTGACCCGCTACGTCGGCGGCGACACCCCGGTCCTGAGCAAAATGGGCGGCGCGGACTGGGCCAGCACCAAGTCCAAGGCCCGCAAGGCCGTCAAGGAGATCGCCGGTGAGCTGATCCGGCTGTACTCGGCCCGGATGGCGTCCCGCGGGCATGCGTTTGGCCCCGACACCCCCTGGCAGCGCGAACTGGAGGAAGCCTTCCCGTACGTCGAGACGCCCGACCAGTTGACCACCATCAACGAGGTCAAGGCGGACATGGAGCGGGAAATCCCCATGGACCGGCTGGTGTCCGGCGACGTCGGCTACGGCAAGACCGAGATCGCGGTCCGCGCCGCGTTCAAGGCGGTGCAGGACGGCAAGCAGGTGGCCGTGCTGGTGCCCACCACTCTGCTGGCCCAGCAGCACTATGAAACATTCACCGAACGCTTCTCCGGCTTCCCGCTCCGCGTCCGCCCGCTGTCCCGGTTCCAGAGCGCCAAGGAGGCAAAGGAAACGGCCGAAGGCGTCAAGAGCGGAGCCGTGGACGTGGTGATCGGCACCCACAGGCTGCTGGCCAAGGATTTCGAGTTCAAGGACCTTGGCCTGGTGATCGTGGACGAGGAGCAGCGGTTCGGCGTCGAGCACAAGGAAGCGCTGAAAAAGATGCGCACCAACGTGGATGTGCTGGCCATGAGTGCCACCCCCATTCCGCGCACCCTGGAAATGTCGCTGACCGGGATCCGGGAAACCTCAACGCTCGCCACCCCGCCGGAGGAACGGCACCCGGTGCTGACCTACGTGGGCCCGTACACGGACAAGCAGACCTCCGCCGCCATCCGCCGCGAGCTGATGCGCGAAGGCCAGGTCTTCTTCGTCCACAACCGCGTCTCCACCATCGAACGGACAGCCGCGAAGATCCGTGAACTGGTCCCGGAAGCCAGGGTGGAGGTTGCACACGGCAAGATGTCCGAGAGCCGCCTGGAGCAGATCATCGTGGACTTCTGGGAGAAGAGATTCGACGTCCTGGTCTGCACCACCATCATCGAGACCGGGCTGGACATCTCCAACGCCAACACCCTGATCGTGGACGGGGCGGACAAGTACGGCCTGTCCCAGCTGCACCAGCTCCGCGGCCGTGTGGGCCGGGGCCGGGAACGCGCCTATGCGTACTTCCTGTACCCGTCCGAGAAACCACTGGGCGAGGTGTCGCTGGAGCGGCTCAAGGCCGTTGCTGCCCACAACGAACTCGGTGCCGGCATGCAGCTGGCCATGAAGGACCTGGAGATCCGCGGGGCAGGCAACCTGCTCGGCGGGGAGCAGTCAGGACACATCCAGGGCGTGGGATTCGACCTGTACATCCGCCTGGTGGGCGAAGCCGTGGCGGACTTCCGCGGCGAGGCCGAGGAAAAGGCCGCCGAGATGAAGATCGAGCTTCCGGTCAACGCGCACCTGCCGCACGACTACGTCCCCGGCGAACGGCTGCGGCTGGAGGCCTACCGGAAGCTTGCCGCCGCGTTGACGGACGAGGCCATTGACGAGGTGCAGGCCGAACTCGTGGACCGCTACGGCGAGCTTCCGCTGCCGGCCCAGAACCTGGTGGCCGTGGCGCGCTTCCGGGTGGCGGCCCGCGAGGCCGGACTGTCCGACGTCGCGCTGCAGGGAAACTTCATCAAATTCTCCCCGGCATCGCTCCCGGAATCCAAGACGATGCGGCTGAACCGGATGTACCCGGGCTCGCAGTCCAAGGCGGCCCTGGACGCCATCCTTATACCCAAGCCGAAGACGGCCCGGATCGGCGGCAGGGACCTGCAGGACGCCGAAATCCTGGAGTGGGCCAACGGCGTCATCCGCAACATTTTCTCCGACGCGCCGCTGGCGGTGAGCTAGGACTTGATGGGAGGTCATCACGCCGCGTCGGGAGCCGCGGCGTGGGTAGCTGTTGCGTCCACCGGACCCTACACCCTGGGCTGGTACCCGCTGGATCCCACCGGCATCCTCATCGGCGGCATGGCCACCGCCGGTACGGCGTTGGTCTGCGACTGGGACCACCGGTCCAGCACCGTGGCGCACTCGCTGCCGCCGCTGTCCAACGCGATCGCACGCGGCATCGAAAACGCCAGCGGCGGGCACCGGCAGGGCACACATTCGATCCTGGGAGCGGCCGTGTTCGTGTTCCTGGCCGGCCTGGCGTCACAGGTGCACATGGATACCGGCTGGGGGAGGCTGTCAGTGGGCGCGGGACTGCTGTGTATGTTCCTGATCAACATCGCAGCGAAGGCGTTGAAACTTTTTCCCAAAAGCGGGTTCGTCTCGAACTGGATCTTCGCGCTGGTCATGGCGGGCCTGGTGACGGTGTACGCGCCGGAACAATGGACCTGGCTGCCCACGTCCATGCTGATTGGCGTGGTGGTGCACATCGTGGGCGACCTCATCACCACCGGGGGAGTGCCGCTGCTGTGGCCACTGGTGGTCCGGCCGCCGAAGCCCATGCGCCGCCTGCCGTTGCTGCGGAATGTGTGGCGGCCCAACGGCGCCCTGTCCGTGCCCCTGCTCGGGCGGGCCGGTTCCAAACGGGAATGGCTGGTGCTGATCCCCGTGAGTGCGTACGCCATGGTGGGCATGTCCATGGCGGGGTGGGCCATCGCCAAGCACCACTGGGGACCGGTGGCGGCCGCAGCCGGTGCCTGGATCAGGCTCTGGTTCTAGGCTCCGTCAGCGGCTGGCAGCGGACAGCAAAGGGCCCCGGACAGCAAAGGGCCCAGAACAGCAAAGGACCCCGGACAGTGTCCGGGGTCCTTTGGATGCTGGTACTTGCGTGGAGCTTAGTGCTCGCCGGCGGAGTCGGAGCGGCCGAAGACAGTCAGCGGAATCCAGAACGCCAGCGCAAAGAGGAGCAGGCACACGGCCATGGGCCACGGGTTGTCCAACGTGAGGAAGGACAGCGAATAGATGGCGCCCAGGAACAGGGCAAAGCAGACCACGAAGAGGACCAGGCTGCCCGCCAGGGTGTTCTCGTTCTGCGGGGTCCGGACGGCTTCCTGGTTGGACGCCGAGTCCCGGCTGGACGCGTTGATCTGGCTGGACATGTTTTCCTCCTCGGCCCCGGGGGGCGTCATCTGCGGCGGCTTCCGGTGCCGGTCAGTAAGCGGCTGAACCCTGTTCACCCTTGACGATGGCAATCCCGGAGCTGGCACCAATACGTGTTGCACCTGCTGCAATCATAGCCTGCGCGTCAGCCAGGGACCGTACACCGCCGGAGGCCTTGACGCCCAGGTCCGGGCCCACCGTCCTGCGCATCAGGGCCACGTCCTGCACGGTTGCGCCGCCGCCGTTGAACCCGGTTGACGTCTTGACGAAGTCGGCCCCGGCTTCCACGGCCGCCTGGCAGGCCAGTACCTTCTGTTCATCGGTCAGGAGGGCCGTTTCGATGATGACTTTCAGGATGGCGCCGCCCGCGTGCACGGTTTCGGCGACGGCGGCAATGTCCTCCACCAGCGCACCCTTGTCCCCGGCCCGGGCGGCGGCGATGTTGATCACCATGTCAACCTCATCCGCGCCGTCCAGCACGGCGCCGCGGGCTTCGAAGGACTTCACGTCGGTGGGCGTTGCCCCCAGCGGAAAGCCCACCACGGAGCAGGCCAGGACACCGGAACCCTTGAGGGCGGTGGTTACGGTCTTGACCCAGATGGGGTTGACGCAGACAGACTTGAACCCGTACTCGGCGGCTTCGGCGCAGACCTTCAGCACGTCCGCTTCGGAGGCCTCGGGCTTGAGCAGCGTGTGGTCGATGAAGGAGGCGATGTTCGCGGGTCCGGCAGGCTGGTCGGTGCCTGGGTGCACGGTGGCTTCGTTGCTCATGATGGTCCTCTCGAAGGGCCGCGGAGGCCTGGCGTTGACTCGGTTTCGGGAACCATCTTGTCACAGCGCGGCGTGTCCAGGCGCAGGGTGTCCGGGCACGGGCAGGCGGCCCTTCGGGCCCAGCTCAGGCAGCAGCCTGCAGGACCGGCCGTGCCGATGCCGCGGTCAGCAACTGGGTGGCGCAGGCGCCTGCCGCGGACGCGGCCGCCACCAGCAGGCCCAGCCGCACGCCGTCGAACGCGGCGGCGTCACCGATGGCCCAGATGCCCGGAACCGAGGTGCGGAAGTCCCTGCTGATCACGATGCCGCCGCCGGGGGCCGTGTGCAGGCCCGCACTGGCAGCGAGGTCGTCCCGGGATACCCGTTCCTCCGCCAGGACCACCAGGTCGCCGGTCATGCTGCTGCCGTCTTCGAAGACCACGGCGGAGGCAGCAAGGGAGGAAGCGGATCCGCCGGAAACGACGGCGGGGATGACCGCGGCAGGCCGGGCGGTGGTGCGGATGGGCCGCACGCCCTTGGCACGCAGCACTGCCTCCGCCTGCCCCGCCGCTGCACCGGTCCCTACCAGGATCCCGACCGGGCGCCGGCCCAGTTCCCTGGCCACTTCCTGCACGCCTTCGGCAATGCGGGGGGCGTCGTCGATGGTGGAGTAGCTCAGGCACTGCGCCGCGCCGTCCACAGGGTTGGCGACCGGCGCCGAGCCGGTGGCGATGACCAGCTGGTCGTACGCGAATTCCATGCCGTCGGCGGTTGCCACGGTCCGGTTCGCGGCATCAATATGGCTGGCGGGCTGGCCGAAGCGGACGGAGACCTGGGGGAGCAAGGCCAATTCCAGCAGCTCGTCCGGAGCGTCGTCCCGGTTGCTGAGCACCGTGATGGTGCCGGTGAACCGGGCGCGGTCCAGTTGCGCCACCAGGGCCTGGGCGGCGGGTCCGGCGCCGGCAATGACGATGCGGGTTGCGGTGGAGGTGGACGTGGAGGGTGCCGGAGCGGACATGTGCTGGCCCTTTCGCTGGCGGCCGGAGAGCGGCCGGAACTTCGTGATGGGACCCAGCGTAGGCCTGCGCTTTTTCCGGCGTGTTTCCCCGCAGTTGCCGTTCAGCGGGTCCCTGTTCGCCAGTATTTACCGGCCGGTAACAGAACCGGTGACGCACCTCTCATTCCGTGCCCGCGCGATACAATCCACCCCGTTCCCGGGCCATCCGGCAGCGTCAGACGCGGGTGGCCAGGTGCGGCTGGGGCAGGTGCTGCCACGTCAGACGCGGATCCGGTAGCCGCGCTTGACCACCGTTTCGATGAGCTTGCCGTCGGGAAGCGCGGACCGCAGCCTGCTGACGGTCATGTCCAGCGCGTGCACGGAACCGCGCAGCTCCAGCAGGTCGGACAGCGACTCCCGCGACAGGACGGCACCGCCGGCGCCGAGCAGTGCGCGCAGGAGCAGCAGGGGAGCAGGCGCCAGTTCCACCTGCTGGCCGTCGATGCGCAGGCTGCGCCCGCGGAGCTCGATGTTTCCGGAGCGGGTATCCAGCCGCCGGACATGGTTCAGCGCCAGGTGCTCGCAGACCAGCCGGATGAGGGCACCCATCCGGAACCGCTCGGGAATCAGCGGCGTCACGCCGGCGTCCAGGAGCGGCTGGGCCGTGACGGGGCCCACCACGGCGGTGGTCACGTTCAGTTTCAGGCTTTCCACCAGCTGCTTGTAGAGGCCCATCTCATGGGCCGTGCTCCACATCGCGTCCACTGCGGGGGCGCTGGTGAAGGTCAGCACGTCCAGGTTGCCGCTGCAGGCCGCTTCGATCAGCCGCGGCAGCTTGTCCTCGCCGTCGGGCTTTACCCAGCGGTAGGGCGTGACGGTCAGGACGGTGGCGCCGGACATCCGCAGCCGTTCGATCTGCCGGACGTCGGTGTAGCCGTGCAGCTGCATGGCCACGGTCTTGCCGCGGACGCCTTCGGTGAGCAGCATGTCCACCAGGGTGGACGTGGTTTCGTCGCTGCTGATGCCGACGTCGGCAAGACCCGCGGCGCGCACGGCGCCGCGGGCTTTGGGTCCCCGGACGAACATGCGGCAGCTGCCCAGCGTTTCGAGCAGTTCGTCGCCGATCCCGAAGGAGTCCGCGGCCTCGCACCACCGGCGCATGCCGTAGGCGGTGGTTGCGATGCACAGGTCCGGCTTGGCGGCGATGATGGCTTTGGTGTCCTCGATGAGGCGCATATCCTCCTGGACGGGGGCAATCTTCAGGGCAGGCGCGTGCAGCACCTCGGCGCCCCGGCGTTCAAGGGCCTCGATGAGGTCCCGCGAGCGGCGGTCCGAGGTTACGCCGATGCGGAAACCCTCCAGCGGCGACTCGGCGGCGTCCGTGGCTTCCTCGGCCTGGGGTACTTCGGGCCGCAGCTGTTCAGCCGGTGCAAGTGCAGTCATGGGGGTCAATCCTTTCATGATCCCAGCAGCGAGGCCGCCAGCCTGTCCAGGTCCGCGGCGGCTCCGGCGTGACCGCGGTTGGCTTCGGCCACCCGGACCACCTCGCCGATGACCAGCACTGCGGGATTGCTGCAGCCGGCAGCGGCGGAGGCGATGGTGCCCAGGTCCGCGATGGTGGTGCGCTGTCCGGGCCGGTAGCCGCGTTCCACCACGGCCATTGGCATGTCCGGCCGCATGCCCGCGCGGCGCAGGCCTGCCGCCAGCTGGTGGAGGGTGCCGATACCCATCAGCACCACGATGGTGCCGCCCAGCCCTGCCAGGTGGTGGTGTTCCTTCTCCGTGAGCGGGGCGTGCCCGGAAACCACCGTGAACATGTGGCTCACTTCCCGGTGGGTCACGGGGATTCCTGCCGCTGCCGGTACGGAGATGGCGCTGGTGACGCCCGAGACCACCTGGACCTTGACGCCCGCCGCCACGCAGGCCGCGACTTCCTCGCCGCCGCGGCCGAAGACGTACGGGTCCCCGCCCTTGAGCCGGACCACGTTGTTGCCGGCCAGCGCGCTTTCCACCATCAGCTTCTCGATGTCGGACTGGCTGACCTTGTGGTGCCCCGGCTTCTTTCCGACGTCGACGAGTTCCGCGGACGTCAGCATTGGCAGCTCCTGGTACGGCGCCAGGCGGTCGTAGAAGACGACGTCGGCATCGCGCAGAGCCTTGACGGCGGCGACGGTGAGCAGGTCGCCGGTGCCGGGGCCGCCGCCCACCAGGGTGACGTGCCCGGCGGGGCCGGCGGCGGGTTCCGCGGCAACCGGGATGCCCGCCGTGCGGCAGCGGTCCAGGAACGCGGCCCAGCCCGGCTGTCCGTCGTCGACGGCGGCCACCAGGAACAGCTGCTCCGGCAGTTCGGCGACGGTGGCGCTGCCGGGGGTGGCACGACGGTGGACGACGGCGCCCGCGGCCTGGTACCGCCGCACCGCCTGCCGCGCAGCGGCCGGGTTGCCGGTCACCAGGACGTTCCGGCCCGTGAGGTCGACACTGAGCTGCATGGCTATGCCTCGTTTCCGATGGTTTCCGGCGCGGCGGGGCGGACCGGGATGGAAGCGCCGATCAGGACCTTGCCCTTTTCCTCGGCGGTGGCGGGGCGCATCTGGCCGCGCTCGTCCGGGACAAAGGTGATGGAGTCGTCCTTCTGGTCGGGGGCGTTGACGAAGGAACGGAACCGGCGGAGCCGCTCCGGGTCCTTGAGGGTGTCCGCCCACTCATCCACGTAGGTGTCCACATGCTTGGCCATGGCGGCTTCAAGGTCCGCCGCGATGCCCAGGGTGTCCTTGACCACCACGTCCTCGACGTGCTTGATGCCGCCGTCGAGTTCTTCCTGCCACCGGGCCGTGCGCTGCAGCCGGTCCGCCGTGCGGATGTAGTACATGAAGTAGCGGTCGATGTACTTGATCAGGGTTTCGTCGTCCAGGTCCTTGGCCAGGAGCTGCGCGTGGGCCGGGGTGGCTCCGCCGTTGCCGCCGACGTACAGGTTCCAGCCGTCCGCCGTCGCGATCACGCCGACGTCCTTGCCGCGGGCCTCGGCGCATTCGCGGGCGCAGCCAGAGACGCCCATCTTCAGCTTGTGCGGGCTGCGCAGGCCGCGGTAGCGCAGTTCCAGCTTGATGGCCATGGCCACCGAGTCCTGGACGCCGAAGCGGCACCAGGTGGAACCGACGCAGGACTTCACCGTGCGCAGGCTCTTGCCGTAGGCCTGCCCCGACTCGAACCCGGCGTCCACCAGTTCCTTCCAGATCTCCGGGAGCTGCTCCAGCCGCGCCCCGAACATATCGATCCGCTGGCCGCCGGTGATCTTGGTGTACAGGCCGTACTTCTCCGCGACAGCCGCGATGACGCCAAGCTTCTTCGGCGTGATCTCGCCGCCGGCGATGCGGGGCACCACCGAGTAGGTGCCATCCTTCTGCATGTTGGCCAGGGCGCGGTCGTTGGTGTCCTGGAGGGTGCCGCGTCCGGCGTCGAGCACGTAGGCGCTGTTCTGGCTGGCCAGGATGTTGGCGATGGTGGGCTTGCAGATGTCGCAGCCGGCCCCGGTGCCGTACTTGGCCATGATTTCCTCGAAGGAGGTCAGCTCCAGGACCCGGATGGCGTCGAACAGTTCCTGGCGGGACAGTTCGATGTGCTCGCAGAGGGCCTTGGAGACCTCCACGCCGGACTTGGTCAGCTCGGTCTCCAGCAGCTTCTTCAGCATCGGCACGCATGACCCGCACTGGGTGCCCGCCCGGGTGCAGCCCTTCAGCTCGCCCAGTTCCTGGACCGGCGCATTGCCCTCGCAGGCGCCGCAGCCGTTGATGGCGTCGCGGATGCTGCCGGCGGTGACGTTGTTGCAGGAGCAGAGCGTGGCGTCGTCCGGAAGTTCCGTCTCGGGAGCCTCGCCGCCGCCTGCCGCGCTGAGGAACGCGCCCGGCTCGGCGGGCAGTTCGCGGCCCAGCAGCGGCCGGAGGCTCATGTAGGGGGATGCGTCGCCGACGAAGATGCCGCCCAGCAGGGTCTTCGCGTCGTCGGTGGTGACGATCTTCTGGTAGACGCCGCGTGCCGGGTCCGCGTAGACGATCTCGAGGGCGTGCTCGGTCCGGGCGAAGGCGTCCCCGAAGCTGGCGACGTCAACGCCGGAGAGCTTCAGCTTGGTGGCGGTGTCGAAGCCGGGGAAGGTGGCGTCGCCGCCGTGCAGCCGGTCCGCCACGATCTCGGCCATGGTGTTCGCCGGAGCCACCAGGCCCAGGCACATGCCGCCGAAATTGGCTACCTCACCGATGGCCCAGATGCCCGGCACCTCCGTGGCACAGTAGTCGTTGATCACCACGCCGCCGCGCTGGCCCAGGCTGAAGAGCTGCTCCTCGCCGTCCGCGGCACGGAACAGCTCGTCGCGCGGCCGGACACCGACGGCGACAATCACCAGGTCTGCCGGGATGATGCGTTCGTCAGCCATGAGCACGCCGGTGACCTGGCCGTCGTCGTCCGTCACGATCTCCGAAGGGAACACGCCGCCATGGACTTCGAAGCCCTTGGCCTCGATCAGCCGGCCCAAAGCCTGGCCTGCGCCTTCGTCCAACTGGGTGTTCATAAGCCAGGGGGCGCCGTTGATGACCACGGGAGTGGCGCCGAGCTGCTCGGTGCCGGCGGCCGATTCAAGCCCCAGGAGGCCGCCACCGATGGTCACGGCGTTGATCTTGCGGCCGAGCTTTTCGGTGAGTTCGGCGATGGCCTTGTTGATCGCCCAGACATCCTCCAGCGTGCGGTAGACGTGGGCGTGCCCGGCACCGGGGATGGGCAGGCGGACGGCGTCCGAGCCCGTGGCCACCACCAGTTCGTCATATTCGTAGGCGTTCCCGGCGGCGGTTTCCACCGTCTTGGCCGCCGCATTGATCCTGACCACGCGTTCGCCCGTCTTCAGGTCCAGCGAAGCGTGGTCCCACATGGACGCCATCCCCAGGGTGAGGTCCACCCCGGTATCGGTGAGGGCCTTGGAGAGCGCCACCCGGTCGTAGGGGAGGTGGGCTTCCTCGGTGAGGACCGTGACATGCCAGCCATCGAGGCCGCGGGCATGCATGGCGTCCGCAAAACGGTGGGCCGCGGGGCCGCCGCCGGCAACGACGATGCGGCGCGGAGTCTCTGAGCTTGAAGTCTGTTCGGTCACTGTGGGCCTTTCGCATGGGCCGCAGACGGTGCTCTGCAGCTTGTGCCTCCAGCCTAGGGAGGGGCAGTTTCGCCTCAGTTTCCCAATTGTTTCGTCAACTTAACTTCTGCATCACGAACGCATTTCCGCCCGCGTTAGGTCTCTTTTACGCGCCGGACACATTCACCGCACCCGGTTGAAACACCCGGAACCTAGCGTGGGACACGGCCGCAAAAGCTGCCGCTGCAACGACAACAGGCACAGGGAAAGGAGCCGGACATGACGGCAACACTGGAACTTGGGGCGCTCGCCGCCGAATCTGACCTCGCCGGATCCGGAACCGGCTGGCACCGTGTCTGCACGGTGGATGACCTCGAACCCGCCTGGGGCGAGGCCGCCCTGGTGGCAGGCCGCCAGGTGGCCCTGTTCCGCACCGGCCCCAGCGAAGTCTTCGCCGTGGCGCATGAGGACCCCGCCACGGGAGCCCACGTCATGGCCCGGGGCATCCTCGGGTCCAAGGGCACCCGCCCCACCATCGCTTCGCCGCTGCACAAGGAGGTCTACGACCTTGAATCCGGCGAATGCTTCAGCACCCCCGGGCTGCGGCTGGCAGTGTTCAGCACCCGGGTCATCGACGGGTTCGTCGAGGTGGAACTCTAGGACTTTCCCGCACATGGAAAGGGGCGCCGGGCTTTCAAAATGCCCGGCGCCCTCCTTGTGCTTAAGGACCGGCTACAGCCCCAGCGCCTCGCTGATGTCTTGCAGGACCTCATCGAGCGACGCACGGGCCGCCTGGCGCGCTGCGGGCAGTTCGGCCGCCGTGCCCACCTGGTGGATGACTTCGAGGTAGCACTTGAGTTTCGGTTCCGTGCCGCTCGGCCGGATGATCACCCGGGTCAGGTTGCGGGTGACGTAGAGCAGGCCCTCGGTGGGCGGAAGCTGGCCGCTGCCTTCGGCGAGGTCCGTGAAGACTTCCACCGCAGACTGTCCGAATGATTCGGGCGGTGAGACCCGCAGGCGGTTCATCATGGCGTCCAGCAAGCCCAGGTCCGCCACCCGGATGCTCAGCTGGTCGCTGGCGTGCAGGCCGTGCTGAAGGTACAGCTCGTCCAGGGTGTCGAAGACCGTCCTGCCGGCGGCCTTGGCCGTGGCCGCGAGTTCGGCAATCAGGACCGCGGCGGAGATGCCGTCCTTGTCCTTCACCAGGTCCGGCGCAACACAGTACCCCAGGGCCTCCTCGTACCCGTAGACCAGGCCGGGGACGCGGGAGATCCACTTGAATCCGGTGAGGGTTTCCTCATGGGCGAAGCCGGCCGCGGCGGCAATCCGTGCCAGCAGCCGTGAGGAAACGATCGAATTGGCGAAAACACCGGGGCTGTCCGCATCTGTGCCCGCGGCAGGGCCGTCGGCAAGCCGGGCAGCCATGTGGGCACCCAGCAGTGAACCCACTTCGTCGCCCCGGAGCATCCGCCAGGCGCCGGTGCCGGGGTCCTTCGCCGCCACCGCAGCCCTGTCCGCATCGGGGTCGTTGGCGATGACGAGGTCGGCGTCCAGCTTTGCGGCCGCTTCCAGGGCAAGGTCCAGCGCGCCCGGTTCCTCCGGGTTGGGGAAATTGACCGTGGGGAAATCGGGGTCCGGTTCGGCTTGTTCGGCCACCACGGTGACATCCGTGAAACCTGCCGAGCGCAGGACGTCGAGCGCCGTCCCGCCGCCCACGCCGTGCAGGGGCGTCAGGACGATCCGCAGGTCCCGCGCGGGGAACCGGTCCGGCATGGCGAGGGCCGCCGTCGCCCGCTCGTATTCCGCTGCCAGCGAGCCGTCCAGGACAGTCCACCCGTCCGTGGCCAGCGCGATGGATTCCAGCGGTCCCACGGCACTGATCCGGGCCGCGATTTCTGCGTCGTAGGGCGCCACGATCTGGGCGCCCTCGCCGTCCGGGGCAACCGCGTGCCGGCCCAGGTAGACCTTGTATCCGTTGTCCTGCGGCGGATTGTGGCTGGCCGTGACCATGACGCCGCCGTCGCAGTCCAGGGCGCGGACGGCGTACGCCAGCAGGGGAGTGGGCAGGGCTTCTGGCAGCAGGAAAGTCTCGATGCCGGCGGCGGTGAAGATGGCGGCCGTTTCCAGTGCGAAGACGTCCGAGTTATGCCGGGCGTCATAGCCGACGACGGCGCGGGGCCGGGTTCCCGAAGCAGCCCTGCCCGCGGCGTCAACCAGGAAGGCGGCGAGGCCGGCAGCGGCGCGGCGCACCACCACGCGGTTCATCCGGTTGGGCCCGGGACCCAGTGCGGCCCGCAGCCCGGCGGTGCCGAACTGCAGGGTGCCGCGGAAGCTGTCTTCCAGTTCCTGCCGCGCCGCGGGATCGCCGTCCCCTGCCAGGCGCACCAGCTCAAGGAGCGATGCCTTGGTGGCGGGGTCCGGGTCCTGGGCGGCCCACTCACGGGCCTCGGCGAGCAGGCGAAGTTCGGCATCGGCAGTCGTCATGGGCATAACGCTATCGTCATTGCCCGCCCATGCGATGCACCCGGGGGCCGCGACCGGGTTAGAGCCGGGCGATGATGTCGGCCAGCAGCCGGGAGATGCGCGGCCCTGCCGCCTGCCCGGATTCGAGCACTTCCTGGTGGCTGAGCGGCTGGGGGCTGATGCCGGCCGCAAGGTTGGTGACCAGCGAAATGCCGAACACCTCCATGCCCGCATGCCGCGCTGCGATGGCCTCCAGCGCCGTCGACATGCCGATGAGGTCCGCGCCGATCCGCTTTGCGTACTGCACCTCGGCCGGCGTCTCATAGTGCGGGCCGGGGAACTGTGCGTACACGCCCTCGTCCAGGGTGGGATCCACCTCGCGGGCCAGGTTCCGGATCCTGGCGGAGTACAGGTCCGTCAGGTCCACGAAGGTGGCGCCCTCCAGCGGGGACGCAGCGGTGAGGTTGATGTGGTCGCTGATCAGCACCGGGGTGCCGGGGGCCCAGGTCTCGTTGAGTCCGCCGCAGCCGTTGGTGAGGACCAGGGTGCTGCACCCGGCCGCTGCGGCTGTCCGAATACCGTGCACCACGGCGCGGACACCCTTGCCCTCGTAGTAGTGGGTGCGGGCACCCAGGACCAGGGCCCGATTTCCGTCCTTGGTCAGTACAGACCGGATGGTGCCCACGTGGCCTTCCACGGCGGGGGCGTGGAAGCCGGGCACTTCGTCGGCGGACAAGGTGGCGGTGGTCTCACCGATCAGGTCGGCGGCTTCGCCCCACCCGGAGCCGAGGACCAGGGCGGTGTCGTGGCGGTCCACGCCTGTCTCCTCGGCGATGTAGTCCGCGGCGGCGCGGGCGGCGGCGAACGGGTCCGTGTTCAGGAAGTCTGTAGTACTCACCAGTACAAGTTATCCTGCCGGCCCTGTTGCGTCCGTCACGGCTGACCCGGAAAGCGCCCGGAATTCTTGGTGGTCAGGCGGAAATGGACGAGAATGGATGACTGTGACTACGCATCCAGATTTCAGTTCCCCCCGGATCGCAATCCTGGGAGGTGGTCCCGGCGGATATGAAGCTGCCATGGTGGCCGCCTCGCTGGGGGCGACGGTCACGATCATCGAGCGCGCCGGGCTCGGCGGCTCGGCCGTGCTGACCGACGTCGTTCCGTCCAAGACCCTCATTGCCACGGCAGACCTGATGACCCGGGTTGCCGAAGCCGGCGAGCTGGGCGTCAAGTTCGACGTCGACGGCGGGGACTTCGTTCCGGTGATGCGCGCCGACCTCAAGCACATCAACGACCGCCTCCTCAACCTGGCCCGCAACCAGTCCCAGGACATCCGCGACGGACTGGAGAAGCAGGGCGTGCGGATCATCACCGGATCCGGCCGGCTGCTGGACAGCCACACCATCGAGGTCCTGACCGTGGACGGCACTGAGACGGTCGAGGCTGACACCATCCTGCTGGCCGTGGGCGCCCACCCCCGCGAGCTGGATACCGCCCGCCCGGACGGGGAGCGGATCCTGAACTGGACCCAGATCTACAACCTGGACGAACTGCCCGAAGAACTCATCGTGGTGGGTTCCGGCGTGACCGGCGCCGAATTCGCCTCCGCCTACAACGGCCTCGGCTCCAAGGTCACCCTGGTGTCCAGCCGCGACCGCGTCCTGCCCGGCTCGGACGTCGACGCCGCCGTGGTACTGGAGGAAGTCTTCGAACGCCGCGGCGTCCGCGTCCTCTCCCGCTCCCGCGCCCAGAGCGTGGAACGCACGGACGACGGCGTCGTCGTAACCCTCGCCGACGGCTCCACCGTGACCGGCAGCCACTGCCTGCTGTGCCTGGGCTCCATCCCCAACACCGCCGGCATCGGCCTCGAGGAAGCCGGGGTGGCCGTCAGCGACAGCGGCCACATCAAGGTCGACGGTGTCTCCCGCACCACGGCGCCCAACATTTACGCCGCCGGTGACTGCACCGGCGTCCTGCCCCTGGCATCGGTGGCCGCCATGCAGGGCAGGATCGCGGTGGCACACTTCATGGGCGACGGCGTCACCCCGCTCAAGCTCCACCAGGTGGCGTCCAACATCTTCACCTCGCCCGAAATCGCGAATGTCGGCGTGTCCGAGGCCGAGATCGAGTCCGGCAAGTACCAGGCCGATGTCATCAAGCTCTCCCTGCGCAGCAACGCCCGCGCCAAGATGCGCAACGCCAAGGATGGGTTCGTCAAGATCTTCGCCCGCAAGGGCTCCGGAACCGTGATCGGCGGCGTGGTGGTGGGCCCCAACGCTTCCGAGCTCATCTTCCCGATCTCCATCGCGGTCAAGCAGAAGCTGCACGTGGACGACGTCGCCAGCACCTTCACCGTCTACCCGTCGCTGACCGGATCCATTTCCGAGGCAGCCCGCCGCCTGCACGTCCATATGTAGGACTTCCGCAGCCGGCAGCGGTTTGGGAGGCTGGACCGCTGCACGGGCATCTGCCTAGACTCGGACGAGGTATGGCCGGGACTTCATAGCGAAGTTCCCGGCCGTTCCTTTACCAGCAGTCGACGGTAGGAGAAGCGCATGGAATTGCAGGACGTGAAATGGAACGACCAGGCGCGGGAGAAGATCCTGCTGGACGCTGACCGGGCGCTGCAGGAAGCGGTCCAGGAAGCGGCCTCCTCCCTGTCGGGGTCAGACAAGGACCAGGTCTACAAGTTCCTGTTCGAGAAGCTGAAGGACCAGTTCGTGGACTTCCAGCCCGGGCCGGACCTGACCAAGTATGCCGAGGCGGTGGCCGGCGGGGAACTTGATTCCGGGTCCCAGGCCTAGCAGGCCAGTGGGCCGGCACCGAAGTGCCGGCCCAGCGGTCGTTCAGAAGCCCTCCACCGCCCGTCAGGCCGCCGTTACGACCTGAAAGTGCCGCTCGATCAGGCCCTTGATGTCCTCATGGCAGCCGCCGCAGCCGGTGCCGGCGCGGGTGGCCCTGGACACCTCCGGCACGGTGGAGCAGCCATCGGCCACCGCTGCGGTGATGGTGGAACCGCTGACCCCGGCACACCGGCAGACCGTGCCGGCGGGATCGGCAGGCCCCGCCGCCTGCGGCTGGTCCGGTCCGTCCAGGCGCAGCAGCAGCGACCGGTCGGCCGGCAGTTCTGCGCCCCGTTCGAAGAGTCCCACCAGTTCCGCCGCGGTGCGGGGCATGCCCACGGCCACCAGGCCTTCCAGGACGCCCCCGCGCGTGGTCATTTTGACGTAGCGGCCATGTTCGGGATCGGACCACTGGGCCACCTGCAGCCGCGGCCGGCCCTGGGCGGCGCCTGCCGTGAGGGCGTCCTCGTCCCACGGATCGGCGGAGTTGTCGCCGGCCACGGCCATGTTCAGGCCGCGGGCTTTCAGGACGATCACGCCGGGCTGTTCCGCCGGCAGTTCCGGCAGGACTTCGGCGTCGTCGACGGCGCCGGCGGCGAGCAGGGTCAGGTACTCCGCCAGCCATTCAGCCTGGCGCCAGCCGGGACCCACCAGCCCGGCTGGACCCTTGGCGTTGCGGCACGCCGCGCAGTCCGGGGCCGGGCAGCGTACCTCGGCGCAGTCGCCGATGGCGAAGATATGCGGCTCATGGTGCGCCCGCAGCCGGTGGTCCACCAGGATCCCGGCGCCGGTGGAAAGCCCGCAGCCTTCGGCCAGTTCCGTGCGGGGACGGACGCCGCACGAGATGACCAGCAGGTCCCCGTCGATCGCCGAACCGTCGTCAAGAAGCAAAGCCGAAAATCCGCCGTCGGGCCCGTTGTGCTCAACGCCTGTTGAACGCGCGTTTCCAGCCATCCGGACGCCGCAGCGGCGCAGCCCCGCAGCCAGGACGGCTCCGCCGCCACGGTCGATGTTGCGTCCCAGCGGGTGCGGGCCGTTGTGGACCACCGTCACGGTGGCGCCCTCCTCGGCCGCGGCGAGGGCTGTTTCCAGGCCCAGGACGCCGCCGCCCAGCACCACGACGCGCTTGCCGCCGTCCACCGCCCGCCGGAGCACGTCGGCATCGCGAAGGTCCCGCAGTGCCGTCACGCCCGCCGGCAGGACCGGGGAGGCTGGGTCCGGGTTGATGCCCGTGAGGTTGGGGATGACCGGCCGCGAGCCGGTGGCGAACACCAGCCGGTCGTAGTGGACGGAGTCGCCACTGGACAGGAGCACCTGCTGGCGGGCGCGGTCCACGCGCCGGACGCGGACGCCCAGCCGGACGTCGACGCCCTCAGCCACCAGGCCGGCCGCATCCGAGAGGGCCAGCGCCTCCGCGGTGGTCCGGCCTACGCCGAGGTCCGCCACCAGGACCCGGTTGTAGGCGGCTTCGGCTTCCTCGCCCACGACGGCCAGCCGGACCTCCCCGCTGCGTACAGCGGGCAGGAGTTCGTCCACAAGCCTGGCGGCTACGGGACCGAATCCCACAATGACAATCTGCTCGCTCATCTGGCCTCCGTCGTTTGCAAAATGCGGGCGGAACCGGGCGCCGGCACGGGCCGGACCCACACGGTGTTCAGTTTGAACTCGGGCATCCCGGAGACGGGGTCGGTGGCCGCCTCGGTCAGCCGGTTGGCGCTTTCGGCGCCCGGGAAGTGGAAGGGCAGGAAGACCGTCTCGGGGCGGATGGCAGTGCTGAGCTCAGCCCGGCACACCACTTCTCCGCGCCCGTTGGCCACCGACACCAGGGAACCGTCGGCGATGCCCATGGCCTCCGCTGCCGCCGGGTGGAGTTGTGCCATTGCTTCCGGCCGGGCCGCGAGGAGTTCGGCCACCCGCCGGGTCTGGGCACCGGACTGGTAGTGCTCCAGCAGGCGGCCCGTGATGAGGTTCATGGTCCGGCCCCCGGGCTGGGGGCCGGTCCCGGGAGTACGACGGCGGCGGGGCACCACCGGGACCAGCACCGCCTTGCCGTCGGGGTGCGCGAAGCCATCCTGGAACAGCCGGGGCGTGCCGGTGCTGCCGGCGGGGTACGGCCAGTAGGCCGCCTCGCCGCGGTCCAGCATGGCGTAGTCGATGCCGGAGTAGTCGGCCAGGCCTCCCGCCGAGGCACGGCGCAGTTCCTCGAAGACAGTCTCCGGGTCCTCGCTGTAGGTGGATGGGGCCGCCAGGCGCTCCGCGAGGCGGGCCATGATCCACAGTTCGCTCCGGGCACCGGCGGGTGGGGAGATGGCGCGGCGGCGGCGCAGGACGCGTCCCTCCAGGTTGGTCAGGGTGCCGTCCTCTTCGGCCCACTGCAGCACGGGGAGGATGAGGTCCGCTTCCGCGGCGGTCTCGGACATGAAGAAGTCGCATACCACCAGGAAGTCCAGGCTCCGCAGGCCCGCGATCACGGCGTTGGCATCGGGTGCTGCCACGGCAATGTTGGAGGCGTGCACGAAAAGGCACCGGACGCCGTCGGGCTGTCCCAGCGACTTCAGCAACTGGACGGCAGGCAGGCCCGGTCCCGGGATCGTCTCCTCGGGAACGCCCCAGACCGCCGCGACGTGGGCGCGGGCGGCGGGATCGGTGATCTTGCGATATCCGGGCAGCTGGTCCGCCTTCTGGCCGTGCTCGCGGCCGCCCTGGCCGTTGCCCTGGCCGGTGAGGGTGCCGTATCCGCTGCGCGCCGAACCGGGCAGGCCCAGGAGGAGGCTGAGGTTGATGGCCGCGGTGGCCGTGTCCGTGCCGTCCACGTGTTGTTCCACGCCGCGGCCGGTGAGGATGTAGCTGCCGCCCTTCCGGGCCCCGGCGGCAAGCATGCGGGCGGTCTCCCGGATCAGGTCTGCCGGGACGCCGGTAAGGGACTGCACCCGTTCCGGCCAGAAGGAGTTGACGCTGCGGACCACGGCGCTGTAGCCCGAGGTGCGTTCCCCGATGAAGGCCGTGTCCACCAGGTTTTCGTGGATGACCACGTGGGAGAGGCCCAGCAGGAGCGGAAGGTCGGTGCCGGGAAGCGGCTGGAGGTGGAGGCCGCCGCCGTCGGCGGTAAAGGCTGCCGTGGCGGAGCGGCGGGGATCCACCACGATCAGGCCGCCGGCATCGCGGGCACCCTGGAGGTGCTGCACGAACGGCGGCATGGTCTCGGCAACGTTGGAGCCAAGCATCAGGATGGTGCTGGCGGTGTCCAGGGCTTCCAGCGGGAACGGCAGGCCGCGGTCCACACCGAAGGCGCGCATCCCTGCTGCGGCGGCGGAGGACATGCAGAACCGGCCGTTGTAGTCGATGCGTGAGGTGCCCAGGGCCAGGCGCGCGAATTTGCCGAGTTGGTAGGCCTTTTCGTTGGTGAGGCCGCCGCCGCCAAACACCCCGACGGCGTCCGCGCCGTAGCTCGCTCTGGCATCCTTGACTGCCGCGGCGGCAAGGTCCAGGGCCTGGTCCCAGCCGATGGGGCGGTGGACGCCGTCGGCGCCCTTCAGCAGCGGCTCAGTGATGCGGCCGGCGTGGTTCAGGAGCGAGGGGGAGGTCCAGCCTTTGCGGCACAGGCCGCCGCGGTTGGTGGGGAAGTCGCGGCCGGCTACTTCCAGGACGGCACGGGCCCCGGGTGCAGCAGGTGCGGGACCTGGCCCCGGCTGTGCAGCCGGGGCCAGGTCCGCCGGGGACGTGAGCGTCATGGCGCACTGCAGGGCGCAGTAGGGGCAGTGCGTGGCGGCGCTGGTGGTCATGTTAGACGTGTCCCATCGCGTTCCGGCCGGCGTTGCGGATGTAGCAGGTCCAGCAGACCAACAGCATCAGGACGTAAGCGCCGACGAATCCGTAGAAAGCCGGGGTGTAGGAGCCGCTGGCGGCGCTGGAGGCGTTCAGGACCTGGGGGATCACGAAGCCGCCGTAGGCGCCGATCGCGGAGATGAGGCCGAGGGCCGAGGAGGCCAGGCGCTGCGTGGCCACCGTGCTTGCGCCCTTGCGGGCAGCCCGGCTGGAGGTGGCGAAGATGACCGGGATCATCCGGTACGTGGCGCCGTTGCCGAAGCCGCTGGCGGTGAAGAGCAGCAGGAAGAGGACCAGGAAGAGCACGAAGTTCTTCAGGGGCAGGGTCCAGATCATGGTCAGCGTGATGACGGCCATCGAGGCGAAAGCGGCCACCGTCATCCGGGCCCCGCCCATGCGGTCCGCCATGCGTCCGCCGTAGGGGCGGGCCAGCGAGCCGACCAGGGGGCCGAGGAACGCCAGGGACAGGGCCACGGTACCGACGGCGATGGAGGAGAACGCCGGGAAGTAGTCCTTGATGAGCTTGGGGAAGACCCCGGCGAAGCCGATGAACGAGCCGAACGTCCCGATGTACAGCAGTGCCATGACCCACAGGTGCGGTTCCTTGAGCGCCGCCACCGAGCCGGCCACGTCTCCCTTGGCGCTGGTGAGGTTGTTCATGTACTTGAAGGCGCCGAACGCGGCCAGCAGGATGAGCGGAACCCACATCCAGCCGGCCATGGGAAGGTTGACGGTGCCGGCGGCCAGCAGGGTGATGACGATGGGCACGGCAAGCTGGGCGACGGCGGCACCCAGGTTTCCGCCCGCGGCATTCAGGCCGAGCGCCCAGCCCTTTTCCCTGGCCGGGTAGAAGAAGGTGATGTTGGCCATGGAGCTGGCGAAGTTGCCGCCGCCGAAGCCTGCCAGGGCTGCCACCAGGAGCATGACGCCGAATGGCGTTTCCGGGTTGGAGACGCACAGGGCCAGTCCGGTGGAGGGAATCAGGAGAAGCAGGGCGGACACGATGGTCCAGTTCCTGCCGCCGAAGCGCGGGACCATGAAGGTGTAGGGGATGCGGAGGGTGGCACCCACCAGGCTGGGCATGGAGATCAGCCAGAAGATCTCCGAGGTGGAGAAGGTGAAGCCTGCGGCGGGGAGCTGGACCACCACGATAGACCACAGCTGCCACACCACGAAGCCGAGGAACTCGGCGAAGATGGACCAGTTCAGGTTCCGGCGGGCGATGGCGCGGCCGGCGGTCTCCCACTGCTCCTTGTTCTCGGCATCCCAGTTGGCGATCCAGCGGCCGGGGCGGAATTCAAGGGCAGGGGCGTCTGTGGCGCGGGTAGGGCCGGGCTGTACGCCGGCATCGACGGTGCGGTCAACAGTCACGGGGTGCCTCCTTTGGGGGGATGTTGTTCCTCCAAGGTAGGTACGGCGCGTTTCGAGGACGGGCGATCTTTGTTTCCGCGCTGTGACTTTTGCCTATCCGCCCGGCGGCGGGAACGTGAGGCGCCGGTGAAAGGACCAGAACGTGGGACGCACAACACAGGTCCGCATAATGGACGTTTCGTCCATTGACTGGACGTAGGCAAGTAAGATCGAACTCTAACTATTTGAGCCGGGAGGCAGCCCTGTCCGCACCCGGCCGGTCTCACGAAAGCGCTTACCTATGTCATCCACCGATACCACCAAGGTGCCTGGTTCGCACCAGCCGGTGAACTCCCGCGGCCGCGTCATCGTCGCGAGCCTGATCGGCACCACCGTGGAGTTCTACGACTTCTACGTCTACGCCACCGCCGCCGTGCTTGTCTTCCCGCAGCTCTTCTTCCCCAGCGCGAATGAAACCACGCAGCTGCTGAGCTCCTTTGCCGTCTTCGGCGTGGCCTTCATCGCCCGCCCGCTCGGCTCGATCGTCTTCGGCCACTTCGGCGACAAATTCGGCCGCAAGGGCACGCTGGTGGCTTCGCTGCTGACCATGGGTATCGCCACGTTCCTCATCGGCTGCCTGCCCACCGCGAAGGTGGAAGGCTGGGAATTCTGGGCACCGGCCCTGCTCGTCGTGATGCGCTTCGCCCAGGGCCTCGCCCTTGGCGGTGAATGGAGCGGCGCCGCGCTGCTCGCCACCGAGAACGCCCCTGCCAACAAGCGCGCCATCTACGGGACCTTCCCGCAGCTCGGTGCGCCCATCGGATTCATCATCGCCAACGTGATCTTCCTGGTGGCCAGCTACACGCTGACCCCCCAGGCCTTCATGGACTGGGGCTGGCGGGTGCCGTTCCTGCTGAGCGCCATCATGGTGATCATCGGCCTTTACGTGCGCCTCAAGCTCATCGAGACGCCCGCCTTCACCAAGGTGCTGGAATCCAACGAGGTGGCCAAGCTGCCTTTGGGCCGCGTCTTCAAGACCAGCTGGCGCCAGCTGATCCTGGGCACCTTCATCATGCTGGCTACCTATGTGCTCTTCTACCTGATGACCACCTTCACCCTGACCTACGGCACCAAGCCAGCCAGCGTCGAAGCTGCCAAGGCCGCGGCGGAGAAGGCCGGCAAGCCCATGAGCGAGGCCGCAGCTGCCGCGTTCGTCCCCGGCCTGGGCTACACCCGCAACGACTTCCTCTGGATGCTGATTGCCGGCGTCGTCTTCTTCGGTATTTTCACCCTGGTCTCCGGACCGCTCGCCGAAAAGTACGGCCGCCGCAAGATGCTGATTGCCGTCACCGCCGGCATCTTCGTCTTCGGCCTGCTGTTCGTCCCGCTGTTCAGCGGCGGCTTCGTGGGCACCATGGCCCTGCTGATCATCGGGTTCTCCCTCATGGGGCTGACCTTCGGGCCCATGGGTGCGCTGCTGCCGGAACTGTTCCCCACGAACGTGCGCTACACCGGTTCGGCCATCAGCTACAACTTCTCCAGCATCCTGGGTGCGGCCGTTGCCCCGTTCATCGCCGTCGCACTCTGGGAATACGCCAAGGGCAGCCCGGTGCTGGTGGGCGTCTACCTGACCGTTATGGCGGTGCTCACCCTGATCGCGCTGTTCCTCAGCCGCGAAACCCGGGACCTCGACTACGAAAACAACGTGGCCTGACCCACCTGTTACGGCGATGCCCGGCGGCCCTTCGGCCCGCCGGGCATCGCCGTTTTCAGCGGGCGTAGCGGGCCACGAAGTTCTTCAGTACGGTCATTGGCTCGGTGACCGTGAACCTGCGCGCATTGTCCATCAGCTCCTCCGCGGAGTCAGGCGGGAAGTAGCCGGCATGCCGGTAGATGTCGATCCGCGTCACCAGGCCGTCCGCGTCCAGTTCCGGGTGGAACTGGGTGGCGTACAGGTTGGTCCTGATGCGGAACATGTGCACCGGGCAGCCGGCGGCCCGGGCCAGCAGCACCGCATGCGGCGGCAGGGACCTGACAGCCTCCTTGTGCCCGGTTAAGGCAGTGAACGTCCTTGGCATCCCCTGGAGCAGCGGGTCCTGCAGGCCTTGGTCCGTCAGCTCAATCTCCACGGCGCCGAGCGGCTCACCGTAGGTACGGTCAATGACGGCGCCCTGGTGCGTGCCGAGCGTTCCCACGCCGTAGCACGCACCCAGGAAGGGGAAATCGCGGGCCACCAGTTCGTCCAGGAGGGCCGACAGTTCGCGCTCCACCCGGTGCTGGACGGGGCTTTTGTGCTCCGGCGGATCGCTCGAGGTGAAGGGACTGCCGCCGACGATGACGCCGGAGTACCCGGACAGGTCCAGTGCAGGCAAGGGAGCCGCCTCCAACCTGACCCGGCGCAGCTCCCGCTCTTCAAGCCCGCCGTATTTCAGATACGCAGCGTACTCGTCCTCCGCGGCGGCGTCCTCCGCGCGGGAGGCCAGGAGCAGGAAAGGCAGCATGTGCTAAGTCTGCATCCTCCCGGCGCCCCCTGCCAGCACTGCAGCTGCCCGGATACGGCGGCTACGCCGTGGGCTGGGTCAGGGAGCGGCGGGACTGCGGCCGGGCCGCGGGGTCGGCATGGCGGTGCACCAGCTTCCAGTAGCCTTCCTCGCGGCGGAAGATGCTGGTGACCCGCAGCGCGAACTCCTCGGTTGCCGCTGCATTTTCCAGGCGGGCCCGGAAATGCTCGGTTTCCACCAGGTAGGCGGTGTCGCGGGCGGTGTAGGAGGTAATGGTGTCAAAGCCCAGCATTTCGCCGTCGCGGAACTGCCGTGCGGCCTGGTCCAGCCGGGCCTCCACCTGCGGCCAGCCGCGGGCAATGCCGCCGAACGGGTTGGCCAGCGTGACGTCGTCCAGCCGGGAGTACAGGTCCTTGATGGGTTCGGGGTTGCCCCGGGTGATTTCGGGAACCGCCTGGTGGTAGCGGTCCACTTCTTCCTGGAAGCTGGGTGCGAGCATGCTGCCGGACCGCCTTTAGTCTTCGATGGTGGCGATGATGGCGCCCGCGGACACCGTCTCGCCGGCGGTTGCCGTCAGGCCGGTGATGGTCCCGGACCGGTGTGCGGTGAGGGGCTGCTCCATCTTCATGGCCTCGAGCACCACCACCAGGTCGCCCTCGGCCACCACGTCGCCGTGGGCCACGGCAACCTTGACGATGGTTCCCTGCATGGGGGAGGTCAGGGCGTTGCCGGTGGCGGCGGCGGGGCCTGCAGCACGGGAGCGTTTCTTGGACTTGCCCGGTTTCGTGGCGGCTGCTGCCGTTCCCGGCGTACCCAGGGATGCGGGAAGGACCACTTCGAGTCGCTTGCCGCCCACCTCGACCACCACGCGCTGGCGGTCTTCGGCGGAGCCATCGGTGTCGGCCGGGGCGTCCGGAGTCCACGCCGGGAGGTTGTTGGTGAACTCGGTTTCGATCCAGCGGGTGTGGACCGTGAACGGGCCTTCGGCGGGTGCGAACGCAGGGTCGGTGACCACCGCGAGGTCGAACGGAATCACCGTGGGGATGCCTTCAACCACCATTTCCTCCAGTGCCCTGCGGGCGCGCTGGAGGGCCTGCGGGCGGCTGGCGCCGGTGACGATGAGCTTGGACAGCATGGAGTCGAAGTTCCCGCTGATCACGTCGCCCTGCTCCACACCGGAGTCCACGCGGACGCCGGGTCCGGTGGGGTTCTTGAGGACGCGGAGCGTGCCGGGGGCCGGCAGGAAGTTCCGGCCCGGATCCTCGCCGGTGATACGGAACTCGATGGAGTGCCCGCGCACCTCGGGATCGCCGTAGCCCAGCTTTTCGCCGCGGGCCAGCCGGAACTGCTCGCGGACCAGGTCGATGCCGGTGACCTCTTCGGAGACGCAGTGCTCCACCTGGAGGCGGGTGTTGACCTCAAGGAAGGAGATGGTGCCGTCCTGGCCCACCAGGAACTCGCAGGTGCCGGCGCCCAGGTAGCCGGCTTCCTTCAGGATGGCCTTGGAGGATTCGTACAGCCGGCGGTTCTGGTCCTCGGTGAGGAACGGCGCGGGCGCTTCCTCCACAAGCTTCTGGTTGCGCCGCTGCAGTGAGCAGTCGCGGGTGGACACCACCACCACGTTGCCGTGGGCGTCGGCCAGGCACTGGGTTTCCACATGCCGCGGCGCGTCCAGGAAGCGCTCGATGAAGCATTCACCGCGGCCGAAGGCGGCCGTTGCCTCACGGACCGCGGATTCGTAGAGTTCAGGGATTTCCTCGCGGGTGCGGGCCACCTTGATGCCGCGTCCGCCGCCGCCGAAGGCAGCCTTGATGGCCACGGGCAGCCCGTGCCGGTCCACGAAGTCCAGCACTTCGGCCGCGGACTCCACGGGGTCTGCCGTACCCGGGACCAGGGGAGCGCCCACCTTCTCGGCGATGTGCCGTGCCTGGACCTTGTCGCCCAGGGCGGAGATGGCCTCCGGGGAGGGGCCGATCCAGGTGATGCCTGCGGCAATCACCTTGGCGGCAAACTCGGCGTTCTCCGCCAGGAAGCCGTAGCCGGGGTGGATGGCGTCCGCGCCGGACTGGCGGGCGGCGTCCATGATCTTGTCCATCACCAGGTAGGACTCAGCCGCGGTGGTCCCGCCCAGGGCGTAGGCCTCGTCAGCGAGCCGGACGTGCAGCGCGTCGCGGTCCGGATCGGCGTAGACAGCCACCGAGGCGAGGCCTTCGTCCCGGGCCGCCCGGATGATGCGCACGGCGATTTCACCCCGGTTGGCGATCAGCACCTTTGTGAGGCTGGGCTGCGTGGTACCTGCGGACTGCTCCAAATTTGCTGACAAGGCGTCTCCTTCTTTCCTTCAGGGAGCCTAGCGCGGTTTTGAGGGTTCCGCCGATATTACTTGCGGAATCCGCGTGTAAAGCAGCCTTCCTTTGTAGGGAAGCTACAAGCCGACCGGAAAATAGAGCGCTTTAGCGCGGCGGCCAGAGGTCGGTGATGCGCACGTTGGCGGCAGCCAGCAGGCCGCGGAGGGTGGAAACGGAGAGGCCGACGACGGCGTGCGGGTCGCCGTCGACCTTCCGGATGAACGCCCCGCCCAGGCCGTCGATGGTGAAGGAACCCGCGCAGTGCAGCGGCTCCCCGGTGGCGATGTAGGCATCGATTTCCTCCGGGTCCATCTCCAGGAAGGCAACCTCCGCTGAGGCGACCGCCCCCAGTGTGGCGCCCGAGCCGCGGCCGGAGGCGCCGTCGTCGTCCGTGTCCCTGCAGTCCACCAGCCAATGCCCGGTGTGCAGCACGCCTGCGCTGCCGCTCATCCGGAGCATCCGTTCGCGGGCGACCTCGGCGGTGTAAGGCTTGCCGTGCGCCTCGCCGTCGAATTCGAAGACCGAGTCGCAGCCCAGCACCAGGGCGCCTTCCGCCTCCGGGAGCGACGCCACCGCTTCGGCCTTGGCCCGCGCCAGCAGCAGCGCGGTGTCGTGCGGATCGGTGACGCCGTACCGGGCCTGGACGGCTTCCTCGTCGACGTCGGACACCAGCACGGTGTGCCGGATGCCGGCCTCGGCGAGGAGCTTGGTGCGGGCGGGGGACTGGGAGGCAAGAATCAGATGGAGCACGGCTTCAGCCTAGTGGACCAGCTGGCCCTAGTGGACGAGCTCGCCGGGGGCCGGTTCCGCCTGGCCGCGGTTGAGCTTCGCGCCCTCAACGTCCACGTCCGGCAGGATCCGGTCCAGCCAGCGCGGCAGCCACCAGGACTTTTCGCCCAGCAGGTACATCACGGCCGGGACGATGGTCATGCGCACCACGAACGCGTCGAACAGGACGCCGAAGGCCATCGCGAAGCCCAGCGGCCGGACCATGGTGAGGTGGCTGAAGATGAAGCCGGAGAAGACGCTGACCATGATGATCGCGGCGGCGGTGACCACCGCGGCTGCGTGCCGGAAGCCCACCCGGACCGCTTCCTTTGCGGATGAGCCGTGCATGAACGCTTCGCGCATGCCGGAGGCGATGAACACCTGGTAGTCCATGGCCAGGCCGAACAACACGCCGATCAGGATGATGGGCAGGAAGCTGAGGACGGCGCCGGGGTTGGCCACGTCGAAGACGTTCCCCAGCCAGCCCCACTGGTACACGGCCACCACGGCGCCGAACGCGGCGGACAGGGACAACAGGAACCCGCCCGTGGCCAGCAGCGGGACCACGATGGAACGGAACACCAGCAGCAGCAGGACCAGGGAAAGTCCGACGACGATGGCCAGGTATGGCGGCAGGGCGTCGCCGAGTTTGGTGGAGACATCCACGTTGCCTGCGGTTTGACCGGTCAGTCCCATGGCGACGCCGTAGTCTGACTGGATTTCCCCGTTGAGGCCGCGGAGCTCGGAGACCACCTTGACCGTGCTGGCGCTGGCCGGGCCCTCCTTGGGGATGACCTGGAACACGGCGGTCCGGCGGTCCTCGCTGAGTGCCACCGGCACGGCGGCCACCACGTTATCCACGGCCCGGAGCTTGTCCGCAATGTCGAACTGCAGCTTCTGCGCCTGGGCCGCGTCCAGGTTTGCGGGGAACTCGCCCACGGCCACGATCGGCCCGGTGACTCCTTCGCCGAAGCTGCGGGCCGTCAGGTCGTAGGCCTGGTAGGCCTCTGATTCAACCGGTTCGGAGCCGCCATCGGGCAGGGCCAGCTGCAGTTGCGTGGCAGGAAGGGCCAGGGTCCCCAGCAGGAGGACACCGGCGACCAGCGCCACCCACGGGTGTTTGGTGACCAGTCCGCCCCAGCCGTGCGTGCTCCGTTCCCGGTCCGTTGCAAGGTCCGCGGCTTCGTGGCCCGGCTCGGCGTTATGGGCCTCGGCCTTGGCCCAGGCCCGCCGGGAGATGATGCGGCGCCCGATCAGGGACAGCATGGCGGGGGTCAGGGTGATGGCGACGAGTACCGCGACGGCCACGGTTCCGGCCGCCGCGAGGCCCATGACCGTGAGGAAGGGCAGGCCCGGGACGACCAGTGCGGCCAGGGCGATGATCACGGTGAGGCCGGCGAAGACGACGGCGTTGCCGGAGGTGCCGTTAGCCCTGGCCACGGACTCCTCCGGGTCCATCCCCGCCAGGAGCTGGGTCCGGTGCCGGTTGACGATGAACAGCGAATAGTCGATCCCGACGGCCAGGCCAAGCATGAGGGCCAGCATCGGGGAGATGGAGCTCATATCGAACAGGCCGGAGAGCGCGAACGTGATGCCGACGCCGACACCGACGCCCATGATGGCCATGAGCAGCGGCAGTCCGGCGGCGATCAGTGTGCCCAGCATGAGGATGAGGACCAGGGCCGCCACCGCGATGCCGACGATTTCGGCGGTGCCGAACAGGGCAGAGATGTCCTCGGTGATTTCCTTGCTGGCCAGCGCCGTCACCCCTGCCGAGGAGGTTTGGTGGGCGATCTCCTGCACCTGCTTGCGGACCGCCGGGGCCAGGCCGTTGATGGAGGTGTTGAACTGCACCTGCGCCACCGCGGCCTTGTTGTCTTCGGAGACGAAACGGATGGCCGAGGCCGCCTGGGCCTGGCGTTTGCCAAGTTCCAGCTTGGCCTTGTTGGCCTCCAGCTCCCGGGTGCCGGCGTCGAGCTTTGCCTGGCCCTGGGCCAGTGCCGCCTTCTGCTGGCCCAACTGCGCGTCAATGAGCGCTGCCGGTGCGCCGGCCGCGGTGAGCTGCTGTTCGGCTGCCGCCAGCTGGGCCTTGCCGGCCTCCAGCTGGGCGCGGGAGGCATCAAGCTGTGCCTGCCCGGCAGCAAGCTGCTGCTCGCCGTCCGTGATGGCCTTGCCGGCCTGGTCCACCTGGGCCTGGGTGGCAAACGGGTCCACGGTGCCGCGGACCTCCGGGAGGTCCTGGAGTTTCTTCAGCGCGTCGGTCACCGCGGCCCGGCTCTCACTGGTGAACCCGCCGTCGGGAGCTTCGAAGACGATCGTGGCGCTGCCGCCTGAGGCTGAGGGGAGGTCCTGCTTGAGCTTGTCCGCGATCCGCTGGGTTTCAGTCCCCGGGATCTGGAAGTTGTTGGACAGGGTCCCGTGGAACGCTGCGGCCGAGCCGCCCACGGCGACCAGCACGGCAAGCCACAGGGAGATGACAAGCCAGCGCCGGCGGTAGGAGAACTTGCCGAGGCGGTAGAGGAGGAGTGCCATGCGGAGAACCGATCTGATCAGGAGGAACGGGAAGCGGATGGAGCGGGGGTGGTGAAGCCGGTGCCCAGCAGGGCCATGGCGTCGATGAGCAGCTGCCGGAGTTCTGCCAGCGACCCTGCTGAAAGGTCCGGGCCGCGGCGGCTGAACCAGACTTCCATGGCAGCCTTTCCGCAGGAGATGACGGATCCGGCCAGGGCGTGGACGTACAGTTCGTCCTGGCCGCCGGGTGTGCCGGCCAGCCGCTCGCGCGCAACGGCAAAGACCTGCCCGCGGCAGTGGTCCCACGCCTCAAGCTCGGTGTGGGCCATGAGCGGGCTTTGTTGCGTCAGCGTGAAGAGCTCGGCGAGCGGGGCTACCGCCTTGGGGTCGGCGAGGGCCATCAACGCGGCCTGGGCGGACTCCAGCAGGGGTTCGTCTGCCGGCCGGAGGCGCAGCTGCTGGATCGCGTTGTCCAGGAAGCCGTGCACGATCGAAGCAAGGGCGGCGTCGGTGGTGCCGAAGTAGTTGAAGAAGGTGCGGCGCGAGATGCCGGCTGCCTCCGCAATGTCCTCCACCGTGAAATTTCCCGGGCCCCTGGCCCGCAGCAGTTCCAGCGCGGCGTCTGTGATGGCCTGCCGGGTTGCCGCCTTGTTGAGCTCACGCCGCGACTGGGGAGCAGGGGCGGCTCCAGGGGATATGGGCATGTCATTACACTACGTGCAACTTTGCACTCTGGGCAAGATTCGCGGGGCTGCGCCATAGAGGCAAGGGGCTGCATTCACAGGAGAACGAAAGGTTTCCGACAGCCTCTCCTGAAGCTGGCCCACGATGCTTGGAATGTCTCGCTACGAGGCAAACCATCAGCGGCCGTCAGGTGGCGGCCCGAGCAGGAGACGCGATATGAAACCCACGAAGAAAATGACCCTGGGCATGTCTGGGGCAGCTCTGGCGCTTGCGGCCGGCATCGGCTTCGCCGGCATGGCTTCCGCAACCACCACCACGCCCAGCCCTACGCCAAGCGCAAGCTCCAGCGCTTCAGCGGACGGAAGCGCCGGGACGGACAGCGACGGGATGGGCCGGCACGGCGGCCGCGGCGGCCACGGCATGGTGCAGGCATCCGCGCTGGCGGCCAAGCTTGGCGTCGATGAAACCAAGGTGAGTGACGCGCTGAAGGCTTTCCGTGAGGCCAACAAGCCCACCACCGCGCCCACTGAGGGCCAAAGGCCCGACCCGGCCACCCGCGACGCAGCCTTGGCCAAGTCCCTGGCTGAAGCACTGGGCATTGACGAGGCGAAGGTGACGCAGGCCCTGCAGGACCTCCGTACCGAGGCGCAGGCTGACCGCGCCGCGGAGCTTAAGACGCGCCTGGACCAGGCTGTCACGGACGGCAAGCTGACCCAGGCAGAAGCCGACGCGGTCACCAAGGCCGTCCAGAACGGAATCATCGGAGGTGGCGGCCACTGACGTTGCCCGGCATCCTGAGGCTCACCGGTCCCTGACGCCGGTCCCTGAGCACCTTGACCCTTAACCCAGGAAGGCCCCCCGGAGAATCTCCCGGGGGGCCTTCCATGACTGGCCGTTATTACGCCTTTGCATCCTGCAGTTCGCGGGGTGCGGTATCGGCGGTAGTGCCGTCGGTGGCGGCTTCGTCCGTGGCGCTGTCATCCACGAACGGGGTGCCGTTGCGCGGCGCGTTGTAGAGCGACTCGTCCAGGATTCCCTGGCGCTTGGCCACGATGGTGGGGACCAGGGCCTGGCCCGCAACGTTCACCGCCGTGCGGCCCATGTCCAGGATGGGGTCGATGGCCAGCAGGAGTCCGACGCCGGCCAGCGGCAGTCCCAGCGTGGAGAGCGTCAGGGTGAGCATCACCACGGCGCCGGTGGTTCCCGCGGTGGCCGCGGAGCCGAGGACGGAGACCAGGGCGATCAGCAGGTACTGGCTGAAGTCCAGGTGGATGCCGAAGAACTGGGCTACGAAGATTGCCGACACGGCGGGGTAGATCGCGGCGCAGCCGTCCATCTTGGTGGTGGCGCCCAGCGGGACGGCGAAGGACGCGTAGGCCCGGGGGACGCCCAGGCTGCGTTCGGTCACGCGCTGGGTCAGCGGCAGGGTGCCCACGGAGGAGCGGGAGACGAACGCCAGCTGGACGGCCGGCCATACGCCGGAGAAGTACTGCTTGATGGACAGGCCGTGGCTGCGGATCAGGATGGGGTAGACAACGAACAGCACCAGCACCAGGCCTGCGTAGATGGCCACGGTGAACTTGCCCAGCGAGCCGATGGTGTCCCAGCCGTAGACGGCGACGGCGTTGCCGATCAGGCCGACGGTGCCCAACGGGGCGATGCGGATGATCCACCACAGGACCTTCTGGATCACCGCAAGGGCCGAGGCGTTGAGGTTGAGGAAGGGCTCCGCGGCCTTGCCCACCTTGAGCGCGGCGACGCCGACGGCGATGGCGATCACGAGGATCTGCAGGACGTTGAAGCTGATCGAGGTGGTGACGGCGCCGGAGTCGCCGACGGTGGAGCTGGCACCCAGGCCCAGGAAGTTCTTGGGGAAGAGGCCCACGAGGAAGGCCCACCAGTCACCGGACTTGCCGGTGTACTTGGCTTCCCCGCTGATGCCGGTGTTGGCGCCGGGCTGCAGCAGCACGCCCAGGCCCATGCCGATCAGCACGGCAATCAGGGACGTGATGGCGAACCACAGGAGCGTGTTCCATGCCAGCCTGGCGGCGTTTGACACCTGGCGCAGGTTGGAGATGGAGCTGACCACGGCAGTGAAAATCAGCGGCACCACGGCCGTCTGCAGGAGGGACACATAGCTGGACCCGATGGTCTGCAGGGTGGCGCCGAGTCCGTTGGGGTTGGCCTTGGTGCTGCCGGTGTACTTGGCCAGCAGGCCGAGGCCGAGGCCCACGATGAGGGCGGCGATGATCTGGAAGCCGAAGGAGCCGGCCCACTTGGGCAGCTGGAATCCGGTCTTCCCCGCGGGGGATGGGGTGCTTGTCTGAGTGCTCACCAGAACAAGCTAGACCCCCGGCCAATACCACGTCGAAAGAACATTGAGAAATATTACGCGCCCGCAATTTAGTCTGGGACGGGAAAACCCCGTGAATTCAAGGCAGGGAGCGGCTTTTGTTACTTATTCCCGAGCGGGATGTGCTTAATATCTCGCCACTGGCGGCAGCAAGGGGCCCATCCGGCAGCGCGCGTCAGAGCGAGGTACGAGCAGCGCGCCGAGGATGGGCCCCTTGGGGCCGCGCCGGGCCGGGGGAAGGTCAGGACAGGAGTGCCCGGCGGAGGGTATCGAGTCCCACGGAGCCGATGTTCAGGGCCTTGGTGTGGAACTCCTTGAGGTCGAACCCGGGCCGGGACTCGAGTTCGGCGCGTATCTGTTCCCAGAGCCGCTGGCCAACTTTGTAGGAGGGTGCCTGGCCCGGCCAGCCGAGGTAGCGGGTGAATTCGAAGTTGAGCTGCCCTTCGCTGATGGGAAGGTTTTCCTGAAGGAAGCCGTAGCCCTTGTCAGCGGTCCAGGGGCCGGAACCCCAGCGTCCGGGCATCTCAAGTTCCAGGTGAACGCCGATATCGAAGACAACGCGGGCGGCGCGCATGCGTTGCATGTCCAGCATGCCCATGTGGTCGCCGGGGTCGTTGAGGTAGCCCAGTTCCTGCATGAGTTTCTCCGCGTAGAGGGCCCAGCCTTCGCCGTGGCCGGAGGTCCAGCAGACGTTCCGGCGCCATTTGTTCAGCAGTTCGCGCCGGTAGGTTGCCGTGGCCACCTGGAGGTGGTGGCCGGGAACGCCCTCGTGGTACACGGTGGTGGTTTCGGCCCAGGTGGTGAAGGTGTCTTCGCCTGCCGGGACGGACCACCACATGCGGCCCGGGCGGCTGAAGTCGTCGGACGGGCCGGTGTAATAGATGCCGCCTTCGTCCGTGGGGGCGATGCGGCATTCAAGGGTTTTCATGACGTCGGGGATGTCGAAGTGCACCCCGGCCAGTTCGGCAACGGCTTTGTCGGAGAGGCCCTGCATCCATTCCCGCAGCGCCTCCGTGCCTTTCAGCTGCCGGGCGGGGTCGTTGTTGAGGATGTCCTTGGCCTCGGCGATGGATGCCCCTGCCTTGATGGCGTGTGCCACCTTCTCCTGTTCGGCGATGAGGCGGTCGAGTTCCTGGACGCCCCAGGCGTATGTCTCTTCAAGGTCCACCTCGGCGCCGAGGAAGGACCTCGATGCCAGTGCGTAGCGTGCCCTGCCCACGGCGTCCTCTTCCGGCGCGGCGGGAAGCAGCTCGGTGCGCAGGAACTCTGCCAGCCCGGCGTAGGCGCGGCGGGCGGCGTCAGCGCCGGCGTCGAGCTTGTCCTGCAACTCCGCGGGCAGCGGCCCTTCGCCGGTGGCGGCATCGGCTGCCAGTTTGGCGAAGAAGCCGTCCGGCGCGGCGTACTTGGTCACCTGCTCGATGACGGTCCGGACCTGCCGGGCGGCGGCCACCCTGCCGGCGTCCCTGGCCATGCGGAGGGACTCGGTGTAGCCGCTGATGGCTGCCGGGACGTTGTGTGCACGCCCGGCGATGTGCTCCCAGTCCTGTTCGCTTGCCGTGGGCATGAGGTCGAAGATGGCCCTGATTTCCTGGGCAGGGGAGGCGATGTTGTTCAGTTCCGCGTATTCCCAGCCGGAGGCATGGATCAGCAGCTGCAGGCCCAGGCGTTCCTGCATGGCGTCCAGGGTGACGGCGTCCACGTCGTCCTCCGGTTCCAGGCCCTCGAGGGCGGCGAGGGCGTCCCGGGCGGCTTCGGCGAAGCCGGCGATGCCGGCCGGAGAGAAGTCCTGGTACTCCGTTTCGTGTCCGGGCAAGCCAAGGGTGGTGGCGAACGTCGGGTTGAGCCTTACCAGGGTGTCCGTGTAGTTGTCCGCGACGGCGTCGATGCGGGTGTGCGGGCGCGTGGCGGGTGCAGTGTCTGTAGTCACAGTCCGAGACTACCCGGGTGCCTGGGTGACGTAACCAAGCCCCGCCGGTGGTGGGCCCACCCTGCCGGTGGGTGGCGAGGATCAGCCCTGGCTGCGCTTCCAGGCGCCCGGGCCCGGGGTGGGCGCGAGCCTTAGCTGCTGGCGGCGCACCCAATGCCGCACGGTTGGCGTCTTGGCTGGGGCCGGGCTTTCCCCGCCCAGGGAAAGGACGACGGCGGTCAGCGCGGCCAGTTCCTCGGCGTTCGGCTGCCCTTTGACAACAGAGAGCAGCGGAGCGGCTTCGGCGGGCGCGGATGCGGGATTGTGGTCGGCGGTCACAGCGGGATGTTCCCGTGCTTCTTGGCGGGAAGGCTGGCGCGCTTGTCCCGGAGGGCCCGGAGGCCCTTGATGATCTGGATGCGGGTGTCCGAGGGGGCGATCACGGCGTCCACGTAACCGAGCTCGGCTGCCTGGTAGGGGTTGAGGAGCTCTTCTTCGTACTGCCGGATCACCTCGGCGCGGCGGGCTTCGACGTCGCCGCCGTCCTGGGCGACGGCTGCGAGGTCGCGGCGGTAGAGGATGTTCACGGCCCCCTGTGCGCCCATGACGCCGATCTGCGCGGTGGGCCATGCGAGGTTCAGGTCGGCGCCCAGCTTCTTGGAGCCCATGACGATGTAGGCTCCGCCGTAGGCCTTGCGGGTGATGACTGTCAGCTTGGGAACGGTGGCTTCGGCATAGGCGTAGAGGAGCTTGGCGCCGCGGCGGATGATTCCCTGGAACTCCTGGTCCTTGCCGGGCAGGAAGCCGGGAACGTCCACCAGGGTGATGATGGGAATGTTGAACGCGTCGCAGTGGCGCACGAAGCGGGCTGCCTTCTCGGAGGCGGCGATGTCCAGGGTGCCGGCAAACTGCAGCGGCTGGTTGGCCACAATGCCCACGGTGTGCCCTTCCACGCGGCCGTAGCCAATCATGACGTTGGGGGCATACAGGGCCTGCATCTCCAGGAAGTGGCCGTCGTCCACGATCTGTTCCACGACCGTGCGCATGTCGTAGGGCTGGTTGGCCGAGTCCGGGACCAGCGTGTCAAGGGCAAGGTCGTCGTCGTCGATCTCCAGCTCCTGCTGGTGGCCCAGCACGGGTGCCTCGGAGAGGTTGTTCGACGGCAGGAAGTCCAGCAGTTCGCGCACGAACTCGATGGCGTCCGTCTCGTCGGAGGCCAGGTAGGTGGACGTGCCGGTGGTGGCGTTGTGCTGCCGGGCGCCGCCAAGGGTTTCCATGTCCACGTCTTCGCCTGTGACGGTCTTGATGACGTCCGGGCCGGTGATGAACATGTGGGAAGTCTTGTCCACCATCACCACGTAGTCGGTGAGTGCGGGGGAGTAGGCGGCCCCGCCGGCGGACGGGCCCATGATGATCGAGATCTGGGGGACCACGCCGCTGGCGTGGACGTTGTTCCGGAAGATGTCCGCGAACATGGCCAGCGAGGCCACGCCTTCCTGGATGCGGGCGCCGCCGCCGTCCAGGATGCCGACGACGGGGCAGCCGTTGCGGAGGGCGAATTCCTGGACCTTGACGATCTTCTCGCCGTTGACCTGGCTCAGCGAACCGCCGTACACCGTGAAGTCCTGGCTGTAGACCGCCACGAGCCGGCCGTCCACGGTGCCGTAGCCGGAGACGAGTCCATCGCCCAGCGGTTTCTTCTTTTCCATGCCGAAGGCGGTGGAGCGGTGGACGGCCAGGGCGTCGAATTCAACAAAGGAGTCTTCGTCCAGGAGCATGGCGATGCGCTCGCGGGCGGTGTTCTTGCCGCGTGCATGCTGCTTTTCGATGGCCTCGGGGCCGGAGGGCTGTTCGGCGCGCGCCTGGCGGTCGCGGAAATCGGCAATCTTTCCCGCTGTCGTTGTCAGATCGTGGCTCATCAAGTGTCTCCGGCTCTGTAGCAGGTCAGTTCTGTTGGCTGGCGGGCCGTGCTGCACGGAGCCTTAAGTAGCTTCCACACAAAGAACGAACCCTGCTGGCAAGTCTAGTGACGCTTTGGATGCCCGCAGCTGTAGGGATCCTACAATTTTCTGCCGTTCCAGCAACCCCTCCACAATGTTACTCGCCGGTAACTTGTTTGGGCTACAGTGTTCCCATGACTTCAAGCGACGATGCTTTGCGTGCCCCCGAAAGCCCGTACCGGGCGTCCGGCTCCCTGGCCGGCCGGACCCTCCTCATCTCCGGTGGAAGCCGGGGAATCGGCCTGGCCATTGCCCTGAGGGCCGCCCGCGACGGCGCCAACATCGTGCTCCTGGCCAAGACGGGCGAACCGCACCCCAAGCTGGCGGGCACCGTATTCACCGCCGCCGCGGAACTGGAAGAGGCCGGTGGCCAGGCGCTGCCGCTCGTGGGCGATGTGCGCCGGGACGTCGACGTGGCCGGCGCCGTGGAAGCCGCCGTGGACCGCTTTGGCGGGATCGACGTCGTCATTAACAACGCCTCCGCCATCGATCTCTCCACGACGGACGCCGTGGACATGAAAAAGTACGACCTGATGCAGGACATCAATGTGCGGGGCACCTTCCTGCTGTCCAAGCTGGCGCTCCCGGCGCTGCGGGCCTCGGGCCAGGGGCACATCCTCACGCTGTCGCCACCGCTGAACCTTGACCCGTCCTGGGCGGCGAAGCACCTTGCCTACACCATGGCCAAATACGGCATGAGCCTGACCACGCTGGGCCTTGCCGAGGAACTGAAGTCCGACGGGATCAGCGTCAACTCACTGTGGCCGTGCACCTTGATCGACACCGCCGCCATCCGCAACATGCCGCACGGCGAAACGATGGTCCTGGCTGCCCGCGGCCCGCAGATCATGGCGGACGCCGCCCACGCTGTCCTGACCGGCAGCAACCTCTCCCCCGGAGGCCCGTCATCGGGAAACTTCTACACGGATGAAGAGGTCCTCACCGCCGCTGGCGTGACGGACTTCCGGCCCTACAGCCTGGGAGCGCCCGAGGACCAGCTGGTCCCGGACATCTTCCTCTAACCGGCCCTGCGGGCACTGGCGCCCGGGACTTCGGGACAGGGCCCGGCCCCGCGGCATGGCTGGGTGGGACCCAGGGTGGCTCGGTAGGATCAAGCTATGGATGACGCACACGCACCGGGCACTCCGCTGAACCGAGGGGACCTGGCCGACCAGCGTTTCCTTTCCGCCACGGGAATACCCCGGATCGACGTGGTGGACTCCACCGGTTCCACCAACGCCGACCTCCTGCGCTCCGTCACCGTGGAGCCCGCAGCGTGGCCGGACCTCTCCGTCCTGACTGCCGAGTACCAGACAGCGGCCAGGGGGCGGCTGGACCGGCGCTGGGAGGCGCCGCCGCTGAGTTCGGTGTCCGTCTCCGTGGTGCTGCGCCCCGTCAACGCCGACGGCCGGCCCCTGCCCACCCAGAGTTACTCCTGGCTGTCCCTGATTGCAGCCCTGGCCCTGCGGGAAACGCTGCTCGAAACCGCCGGCATCCCGGCTGAACTGAAGTGGCCGAACGACGTCCTGGTCCGGGGCCGGAAGATCGCAGGAATCCTGGCGCAGCTCGGTCCCATGCTGGACGGGAATGTGCCGCCGGTCATCCTGGGTACGGGCCTGAACGTCACCCTGCGCGAAGACGAACTGCCGGTGCCCACCGCCACGTCTGTTGCCCTGGAAGGCGCGCGCACCACCGACCGGACCGCCTTGCTGAAGAGCTACCTGTCACACTTCGCGGTGCTCTACCGCAGTTTCTGCAATGCCGACGGCGACCCAGCGGCCGGCATGGCGGGTGGCCCCTCGCTGCACAAGAGGGTGGAGGCAGTCATGGTGACGTTGGGCAAGCAGGTGCGGGCGCAGCTGCCCGGAGACCACGAAATCATTGGCCACGCATCCCGGCTGGACGACTACGGCTCCTTGCTGGTGGTGGACCGCGACTCGCGCGAGCACGTGGTGACGGCCGGCGACGTTGTGCACCTGCGGCCCTGGGCAGCGCCGGACGCACCCAGCCAAGGCGGTTATGCGTAGGACCCTTCTTCCCGGGGAGCAGGTGATCGTCACTACCCGCCCGCAGCCGCGGAAGCTGGCCGGGGCAGCCGTCGCCTTCGTGCTGGCGCCGGCGCTGGCCGCCTATGCCAGCGCGTGGATCATCCGGGGCGGCGCCGCCCGGCTGGCTCCCGCGCTCAACCGCCAATGGACGCCCTGGCTGGTCACCGCCTGCGTGGCCGCGGCCGCAGCCGTGTGGCTGGGCTACTGCCTGCCCCGGCTCCTGCGCTGGCACAGCACGCGCTACACCTTGACCAGCCAGCGGATGGTGGCCCGCTATGGGCTGCTGAGCCGTCGGGACCAGCAGGTGAACCTGTCCGCGGTCCGTAACCTGACAGTCCACGAATCCCTGCTGCAGCGACTGGTGCGCTCCGGGAATATATCCTTGGAAACCGGGTACCAGGGCGTGGTGACCTTTCGCGACGTGCCCGAGGTGGCCCGGTTCCGCGACTTTATCCTCGACGCCATCGGGGAACTGCCGGATGACAGCGTGGCCCAGCCGGGCGGCGCGGCGCATTACCCCGCCGGGGCTTTTCCGGAGGACATGAGAGAAGGTGGACGGGATGACCGATGAGGACCAGCAGGAACGCGTGGGCAGCATCGCACCTGCAGCCACCGCCGCACTCGACCCCGCCGCCGGAACCGGTGACGTGAACGCCGTCCCTGCGGCGACACCGGAACCCGGCCCGGCTGACGGAGCGCCCGGGACCGACCGGCACCCGCCTACCGGCGCCATGTCCGCCGAACGCCTGGCCATGAAGGCCCTCGAAGCCCGCCTCCTGGGCGGGGAACGCAAGCTCCGCCGTCGTGAAGTTGCCGCGGGCGCGGGAGTCTCGCTGCTTTCTGCCCGTAAACTCTGGCGTGCCCTCGGCTTCCCGAATTTCGGTGACGAGGATGTCGCGTTCACGGAACGCGATCAGGCCGCCCTGTCCACCATTGTGGATCTGGTCCGCGCCGGCAAGCTTACCGAGGAAGCCGCTATCTCGGTGACCCGCTCCATCGGGCAGATGACGGACCGCATGGTGGTCTGGCAGATCGAGGCCTTGGTGGAGGACATGGTCCACGAGCAGGGGGTTACGGACGCCGTGGCCCGCAAGCGCCTGGTCAACGAACTTCCCGCCCTGGTGGACGCGCTCGAAGAGGTGCTGGTGTACTCCTGGCGCCGCCAGCTCAACGCCGGCGTCCAGCGGCTGGCCGTGCGCGCCGAGGCCGGACTGCAGGCCAGCGAGGAAGGCCGGGAAGGCGACGAGGACGACGCGCCGCTGCCCCTCGCCCGCGCGGTTGGCTTCGCGGACCTGGTCTCCTACACCAGCCTGTCCCGCCGGATGAACGAAAAGACACTGGCTCGGCTGGTCCAGCGCTTCGAAAACAAGTGCGCCGAGATCATCTCGGTGGGCGGCGGCCGGCTGGTCAAGACCGTGGGCGATGAAGTCCTCTACATCGCCGAAACCCCGGCGGCCGGTGCCGAGATTTCCCTGGCGCTCGCCGAGGCCTTCACCGAAGACGAGATCCTCCCCGAAGCCCGGGTGGCCATGGTGTGGGGCAGGATCCTGTCCCGCCTGGGCGACATCTACGGCCCCACCGTCAACCTCGCCGCCCGCCTCACCACGCTTGCCGACCCCGGAACGGTCCTGGTGGATTCCATGACCGCCTCGGCGCTGGAACATGACGAGCGGTTCGTCATGATCCCGCAGGAGCCCCAGAACGTGCGCGGCTTCGGCGAGATCAACCCGGTCCGCCTCACCCGCGGCCGCGGCAGGGGCCTGATCCTGGACTGAGCACGTGCGGTATGCAGAGTTGCCGCAGGGATTCATCCACTCGTTTGTGAAATAACGTATTCTTATTCTGCCCGGCCAGTGCGGAGGCCGGCAGCCGGCCATCAGGCAAAAATTCTTGGGGGATTCACGGAATGAAACGTCGCGGACAGACGCGCGCCCAAAGCGCTGTTGCCGGACCACGCCGAACCCGCAGCCTTCCTCGATCCCGGTGGTTCGCCGGTACTGCGTTTGGTGTGGTGCTGGCTGTGGTGGTGACGGGCGCGGTGTTGTATCCGGGGTTCAAGACCACTGAGGTGGAGTTGAACGATGGCGGTGTGTGGGTGGTGTCCAAGACCAAGAACGCTGTGGGTCGGTTGAATTATCCTTCCAGGGTGCTTGATGGTGCCGTGACGCCTGCGTCTACGACCTTTGATGTCCTTCAGCATGCGGGCGAGGTGTTCGTTGATGATGAGACTGGGTCGACGTTGAACCAGGTGTCGCCGGCGAATATGCG
>NZ_JARFXU020000065.1:0-478 GCF_029581595.2 Arthrobacter sp. NQ7
TGGGGTTGGAGGGCTATCATCCGGAGCTGATCCTGCCGGAAGAGGTGGAGGAGCGGCTGGCCTCGATCGCGGAGACCGGGGTGCTGAACCTGGCCGGGGCGGTGCCGTTGCCGTACGGGGTGAAGGACATGGTGCTGCGGCCCTTGACGGTCCTGCCCCGGCACACGAACGGGATGACGTTCACCGTCACCGACGCTGCCGGGGATGTGGTGCATGCGGCGACGTTTTTCTCGGTCGGCGGCGGGTTCATTGTCCGTGAGGGTGGGGAGGACGCGGCGCAGCAGGAACTGGAGGCGTCCAAGCAGGAGTTGCCGCTGCCGTTCCGGACCGCGGCGGAGCTGCTGGAGCACTGCGCGGTGACCGGCCTGGGCATCGCGGACGTGATGCTGGTCAATGAGAAGGCTTCCCGGTCCGGGGAGCAGATCCGGGCCGGGTTGCTGCAGATCTGGGCGGTGATGGAGGCGTGCGTGGCCACGTC
>NZ_JARFXU020000055.1:0-1395 GCF_029581595.2 Arthrobacter sp. NQ7
CCCGGCTGCTCTTCTCAAAGCAGTCGACGTCGTAGCCGGCCTGGCGCAGCTGCTGGAGTGCTGAGATGCCGGCAGCGCCAGCACCGATGACACAGTAACGGGTCATTAGGGTGTTCCGTTCACGTAGAGGGAAGACGGCTTAGCGGATGACGTCGCCGCCAAAAGGGTCTCCGTTGTCGGTGTAATGGCCCTGATGCGGGTTGTTCGCTTCTGCCATTGCCGGCAAGGTGGATTTGATGATCTTGGTGACGGCGTTCTAAAAGCGCCGTGGACAACGATCAGCGGATGGTCACGCCGCCATCGATCAGGACGTCCGAGCCCGTGACGAAGGAGGAAGCCTCGGTTGCCAGATAGACGACCAGTGGTGAGATTTCTTCGGGCCTGGCGCGCCGACCAAGTGGTGCACCGGAGGACGTGCCGCCCTTGGGTTCGTCGTCGTTCATGGGGGTTTCGACGCCTCCGGGACTAATGGAGTTCACGCGGATTCCGTCCGGGGCAAGTTCCAGAGCTGCTGCCCGGGTCAGGGCAAGCACTGCTGCTTTGGAAGCAGAGTAGGCGCCGTACCCTTCAGCTCCTCGGTGTGCTGCCGTGGAGGCAACGTTGATGATCGAACCGCCACCGCTGCGCGCCATCGCCGGCGCCGCGGCCTTGATGCCCAGGAGCACCGAGGTGGTATTGACCTTCTGCAGAAGCTCCCATTCCCTGAGATCCAGGGCAGTAAGAGGGGTCACGCGGATGATGCCGGCGTTGTTGACCAAAACGTCGAGACTGCCGTCCTCCGCCTCAATTTGGGCGACGGTTTCCTTCCAAGCTGCTTCGTCCGTCACGTCAAGATGCAGGTAGCGGACCTGCAGGCCGCGCTCAGAAAGCGATGCAGCGGTTTTCTCGCCGTCTTCATCGCGGACGTCGGCAATCACAACCCGAAGGCCGGCAGAAGCCAACGCCTCGGCGTGGGCGGCGCCCTGTCCGCGGGCCCCGCCGGTGACCAGCGCCACCGGTGACGTTGTCTCGTTCATGTCGATGCTCCTTTTCCTGACATTTCGCCCGGCGCCTGTATCGATGGAAGGCAGCCTCACGGGGAGTCAAGGTGTGTTCGCTATGGACCAGCCCATAGGTTCTTGGTTTGAGTAGATAGATACGTGCTTTGCCCGTTGAGCCAGCCAGTTACGTCCCGGGGGGCGGCGGGTTAGGGAATTGTCGGCTGCCCGTGGAGGTAGCGGACGAGGATCGACTCGAGCTCGCACATGATGTCCGAGTCGCCGTGAGGCGGTTGCGAGGTAGCGAACTGGTCGGTCGTTCCGTTGTGCGTGACACTGAATCTGCCGAAGGCAAACTTCACGGTCACGCCTCCTCGGCTGACTTTCCGAACCTTGACCATTTCATTCACTTCCTGCC
>NZ_JARFXU020000056.1:0-1275 GCF_029581595.2 Arthrobacter sp. NQ7
GGTCCGGAGCTCTGCGACGGCACGCCCTGGACCCAACAGCCGGCCGCGACAGCGGACGCCCGTCAACTGGTTGGAGCGCAGCGGAAACCAGGGCGAGCCCCGCGAGCCTGCCCTTCCACCCGCCAGCTCCACGGACAACCCCACGACGCTGTCAGCTCCGGTTTGCCGCCGGCGGCCGCCGCCCGGCACCTGACTGTTGCGGGATTGGCGGTCCGCCGCCGGCGACCACCACCAAAGCCGGCCACGGGCGGCGGACCGCCAGCGGTGACCGGCCCCGGAAGACCGGCCACCCTCGGTCCTATTCGCGGCGGTCGTGGAGCGGGACGGCTCCATAATGTCCGGCTGCGCGGCGGAAGCGGGCGTCACTGCTGAAGATGAACGTGCCGCCGAACATGTACCACGGGGCGGGTTCGTCTTCGGGCGTGACCGGTTGGGCGTGGACCACGGTCTCGCGGTGGAAGTGCTCGTTCTTGACGAGTCGGACGGCGGGCCGTTCCTCGGTTGCCTCGAACACCGGGTCGATGCCCTCGCCAATGACAGTTACTTCCATGACGCGGGAAGAGATTCCCCGGTTGGAAAAGTCCGTGCCCAGGGCGTCGCGGTAGACCAGGGCAGTGATGCCCTTGGGTGCCGTGGTGTCGTTACTCATTGCTTGCTCCTTCGAAAGATTGTTGGCGCTGTACTGCCCGGCTCCGGCCGGGCAGTACAGCGGTTCTCAGTGCTGGTTACGCGGCGTCCCGCACGGCATAGGGCATCCGGTACCGGCTGGGAAGTTCGGCGGCGGCCTCGGGCAGGTCTGCCGGGCCTTGGGCCTGCCCGTTCTTCCAGCTGGCGAACGCCTGCTCGGTGATCGCGTCCCACAGCCGGGCCTTGGTCCGGTAGTAGGTGCAGGTCACGTCACCCTCGCAGTAGGTGGCGATGCCGAACAGGTTGCCGATGCTGTCGGCCGTGCGGGTGATGGCGACCATGACGTAGGGCCATTGGCCCAGGTCCCAGCCGTCACAGCCCCAGCTGGAGAGCACGGCCCAGCCGTGTTCTTCGATCAGTTCCATCCAGTCGTAGCCGCCGTTCATGTGGTAATCACCCAGCACGGTCACGCCGTCGATGGTTTCCTCCGTGTCCGCGAGGGTCACGGTCTTTTTGCTTACTGCGGTCATGTTTTTGTCCTTGCAGAGACGTGGGGGTGTCGGGCGGCTCAGGTGACCGGCCAGCTTCCCTCTCCCCCGTTGTTTTTGGCTGCTGGCGAAGCTTGCGGAGCTGTGCCCGTGCAGGCCC